>JALGUK010000437.1 GCA_029820875.1 Candidatus Zipacnadia bacterium | reverse complement strand
CGGCTCGACCGCCAACAACCTCTTCAAGACCGGGGGCTACGGCCCGGGCCTGGCTGTGGATGACGGTCCGGACTGTCCGAATCCTGCTCGGCGGTACAAGACGATTCTTTTCGGGTCGTTCGTGGACGGCAGAGTCGTGCATCACCGGCTCGACGCACCGTCGGGACTGTGTGTCAGTTTCTCCCCCGACGGCATCCACTGGACCGACTATCAAGGCAATCCTGTTCTCAAGTATTACCCGGTGGACTCGCCCGACCTCAAACGCGGCGTGGGCGACATCAGCGATTGTATATGGGACCCGCTGCGGCGCCGATATCTGCTCATCTATAAGATGTACAGCATACCTGATGATGGTTATGGCCCGACGCCTGCCCAGCGCCGGCTGGTTGGACAGAGCACGAGCGAAGATTTCATCCACTGGACCGAGCCGCGGCGGATTATCGTCCCGGACCCCGAGGAGGAAGGCGAGGAGCAATACTATGGCATGAGGCCGATGGTACGCGGAGAGCAGTACATCGGTTTCCTGCGCATCCTCCGGGACGACCTCCCCGCCGATGAGGGGGGCCCGGTGCGGGGAATAGGCTGGACGGAGCTGTGCACGAGCCGTGACGGTGAGAACTGGGAGCGGCACCGGGAGACATTCCTCGACCGAAACCACGAGGCGGGCACATGGGACCACGCGATGGCCTGGTTCGGCGACTGCGTTACCGTTGGCGACAGGGAATACATTTACTACGGTGGCTACTCGGAGGGCCATAAGGTTGGAGACCGCCAGATAGGCCTGGCTTTCCTGCGGAAGGACGGCTTCGTCTCCCGTGACGCAGGCAACACCCGCGGCTATCTGCGAACCCCCGTCGTAACACTTGCAGGTTCGAGTATGATAGTCAACGCCGATGTCGAGGGCGAGATGCGCGTGCGGGTACTGGACGCTGAGGGGAAACCTATTTCCGGCTTTGACTGGGATGACTGCGCCCCCATTCGTGGGGACTCGCTCCGGCATCCTGTTGAGTGGAAACGTGACATCGCGTCCGTGCGGGGCAAGCCGGTGAGACTGGAGTTCGCACTGCGGAAGGCAAAGCTGTACGCGTTCGAGCTGGTCAAGTAACGCGCTGGCGGGCGCTCTCTACCGTGTGGCCAGGCCCATCGGGTCAGGGCGGAAGATACGGCAGTCCATTTCCTCGAGTTCGGAAGAGATTTCGGGGCGGAAGTCCATCTGGGCGAGTATGTCCCGCTCGAGGTCGATTCCCGGTGCCACCTCCACCAGGACCAGCTTTCCATCGTGGAGCCTGAAGACGGCCCGCTCAGTCACATACAGGACGGTTTGCCCTTTCTTCGCGGCATATTCTCCCGAGAAAGTGACATGCTCGACTGCCTCGAGGAACTTGCGATGACGTCCCTCCTGCAAGATGGTCAGCATACCGTCTTTGATATCAACCTTCAGGCCGCCGGCCGTGAATGTGCCGCAGAATACCACTTTCTTGGCCGTCTGGGTGATGTTGATGAATCCGCCGCAGCCCGCAATCCGAGGCCCGAACTTGCTGACATTGACGTTGCCCTTCGCATCGGCCTGCGCCATGCCGAGGAACGCTACGTCAAGCCCGCCGCCGTCGTAGAAGTCGAATTGGGCCGGCTGGTCCACGATTGCCTCGGGGTTTGCGGACGCTCCGAATGATAGCCCGCCCGCAGGGACTCCGCCGGTGGGGCCAGCTTCGACCGTCTGGTTCAGTTCCTCGGCAATCCCCTCTTCATTTGCAACCGCCGCGACCCCCTCGGGCATGCCGATGCCCAGGTTGATAATTGCGCCGCTTGAGAGTTCCAGCGCCGCGCGGCGGGCGATAATCTTGCGCTCGTCCATCGGCAGGGGCGGGATGCTGCTGAACGGTACTTTGACATCGCCGCAGTAAGCAGGGTTGTACTGCTCGGAGAAGGTCTGTTGATGCTCCTCGGGCGAGGCTACAACCAGTGCATCTACCAGAATTCCGGGGATTTTGACTTGCTGAGGATTGAGTGTGCCGGAGGCCGCAACGCGCTCCACCTGGGCGAGCACAATCCCACCGCTGTTTCGCGCGGCTTGTGCGATGGCGAGCATCTCGCCGAAGAGCGCCTCATGCTCCATCGTGATGTTTCCGCGTTCGTCGGCTGACGTCAATTGGGAAGCTGTGGTAAAAGAGCCACTCACGGCCGCGCAGTTCAATCAGCTCCACGAGGTCCTCGGTGGTCTTATCGTTGAGCTTCCCGCCGTCGTTGCGAGGGTCAACGTAGGTCTTGAGGCCGATATGGGTGATTAACCCGGGCCGGCCCGCCGCGATTTCGCGGAAAAGATGGGAGACGACGCCCTGGGGCCAGTTGTATGCCTCGATTTTGCCCTCGACTGCCAACGCGCCCATTGCAGGTGCCAGGCCCCAGTGACCTCCCACGACCCGCTTGACAAGCCCCTCGTGGGCGAGATGATTGATTCCACGGTTCTTGCCGTCACCCTGACCGGCGGCATAGACGACCGTGATGTCGCGGGGGTGCCCCTCGGCCAGGAAGCGCCGCTCAATCCGCCGCAACCGATGGCCGCGCCGTCGGGAATTCGCGCAACGGCTTCCTCAACGGAAACGATTTTGCTTGGCATAGCAGCCTCCTGCATTCAGGAGACCTCACCCCACCCCCCTCTCCGTTCCGGAGAGGGGCTGCCCACATGGTCTCCGCCCGCAGGTCTCCCCTCTCCTGCAAGGAGAGGGGCCGGGGGTGAGGCAACCTTCTTCGGTGTTCACATGTACAGGCCGCCGTTCACCGATAGGACGTGCCCGGTGACGTACGACGCCTCGTCGGACGCAAGGTACACCGCAGCGTTGGCGATATCCTCCGGTAAGCCCATGCGCCCGACGGGTATCGAACCAAGGATTTGCTCCATAATATCCCCGCCTTGCTCGCGCCGTAGTTGGTCTGGCCGATGTTCCCCATCAGCCCCACGACCGAGGCCATCGAAATAATCCGCCCATAGCGGCGCTCGCGCATGTGCTCTATGACCGCCCGACAGCAGTGATAGGCACCGGTGAGGTTCACGGCGATGACGGCGTCCCAGTCCTTCTTCTCCAGTTTCCTGAGGGTCCGATCGCGGGTGATGCCGGCGTTGTTGACCAGTATATCGAGCTTTCCGAATACCTCGATAACATGGGCGACCATCGCCTCGACGGCGGCCACGTCCGTCACGTCCGCCTCGACGCAGACCGCCTGCCTCCCGAGCGCCCGTATCTCCTTCGCGACCTCCTCCGCCTCGGCGGCATTGTCGCGGCCCGCCTCGGACACGTAGTTGATAGCAACATCACAGCCCTCCTCCGCGAAGCGCAGTGCGATGGCCTTCCCGATGCCGCGGGAAGCGCCGGTTACGAGGGCGGATTTGCCGTCCA
>JALGUK010000023.1 GCA_029820875.1 Candidatus Zipacnadia bacterium | reverse complement strand
GGGCTCCAGGCGCGCTTTGTGGAGGTGGATGTCTCTAACGAGGACAGCGTAAAGGCTCTGGTGAATAAATCCGTGGAGCTTTTCGGACGGATTGACGCCGTTCACAGCAACGCAGGTGTCTGGCGGCAGGGAAAGGTGACCGACTTCACGCTTGATGACTGGAATGCCGTGATGGGCGTCAACGTGATGGGCAATCTCTGGGTCGCCAAGCACGTCATTCCCGTGATGGAGCGGCAGGGGAAGGGCGTAATCGTTATCACAACTTCTGTCGCGGCCTTTGTGGGATTTCCCCAGCACGCGCTCTATTGCGCCTCAAAGGCGGCCCTACAGGCGCTTATCCGCGCCCTCGCCACCGATCACGCGGGAGTGGTCCGGGTTGTCGGCGTCTGTCCGGGCACAATTGAGACGCCGATGCTCGCCGCAAGTGCAGCGGGCTGGACCCAGCCGCTCGAAGAACTTTACGCGGATGTCGCCAAGAAGATTCCAGTCCGCCGCCTCGGGCAGCCGATTGACGTCGCCAAGGCGGTCGCGTTCCTCATCAGCGACGACGCCGAGTATATTGATGCGGTCTCGCTTGTCCTCGACGGCGGGACGCTGGCCCTTCCGCCGTGGTAATCGATTCAAATGGAGAGGGGCCGGATGGCTTCGCTGAGGTCACCATCCGGCCCGTCGTTTTCACGATTTGCTCTCGCCTCGGCGCAACTTCACAATCTTCCCCGTCGCCGCGGACTTCTCAGCCGCAAGGCAAGCCTCGACGGCGGCCATGGACTCCTCGGGCGTGATGACACTCGGCGGCGTGCCTGTGGCGATACATGTGGCGAAGTACATCAGTTCCTCGCGCAGTGCCCCGGCCCGAATCCCGTGCAGCTCCGGCCAGTAGGTTGTATCCGGCGATTTCCAGCCGTCTTTGCTCGCCACGGAGAAGTTCGGATGCGTCTCATGGATGTGAATTGAGCCCTCGGTCCCGATAATCTCCATCCGCTCATCAATCTGGAAGGACGTTGTATCGGGCAAGAACCACACATTCTCGAGCACGGCGGTTGCGCCGGAGTCGAGTTGATACATCGTCCAGCCGATATCCGGGTGTCCCAGACCGCGCACGTCCACCGTCTGGGCATAGGCACTGACCACTTTCGCACCTGTGTACCACAATATCAGGTCGGTGTCATGCACCCCGTCACCGATAATCGGCCCGATTTTCGGCAGCACGGTCGCACCGACCGCAGCCGGGATGTTCCGCCGGGCATACGCGGAGACGATCTTCCCGATTTTCCCCGCCTCAATCTCGCGCTTGGCTGCCGCATAACGCGGGTTGAACCGGCAGATGTGGCCGACCATGAAGTACTTGTCGGTTGCGTGAGCAGCCTTGACGATCTTGCGGCAGTCAGCGACGGTGGAGGCCATCGGCTTTTCGAGGAAGACGTGTTTCCCCGCCTTGAGCGCTGCAAGCGTCGGCGCGGCATGTTGGTCCCACATTGTCACAACGCTGACAGCTTCAAGCTCCGGGTCGGCCAGCATCTCGTTGTAATCGGTGAACGTTTTCTTGACCCCGAACTCCTTCGCGAGGGCCTTCAGTCGCGATTTAGTGCGCGTGCATAGGGAGTACAGCTCCACATTGGGAATCCCGGAGAGCGCCTCACAATGCTTCTCCCCGAACCAACCAAGGCCGATAACGCCGTACTTGACCCTGTCCATCACTTTGCCTCCTTAGGAAGAGTTTAATTGCGCTTACAGCGGCAGCTCTACAGTCCGCCTCTCCTGCGCCGACTTGTAAATCGCCAGAATCAATTCGACGGCGTTGCGTGCGCTTCGGCCGGTGACATAGGGATCGCGGCCCTCGCGCACGGCGTCAATCATGTCCTGCACTTGGAAGATGTGGCCGGTGGCAGCAATGGCCTTTGCATCGGAAGCGCCGCCTGCCTTTTCTTGCTCCTGCTCGGCAGTTTCGTCTGACTCCTGGCCTATAAGCTTCCACATCTTGATGGTCTGGTCTTCGAGAATAATCGTTCCCAGCTCGCCATGCAGGTCCATGCGGGTGCTGATGCCCGGATAGACCGACGTGGTTCCTTCTATCACCCCATACGCGCCGTTTTCATATTCCAGAATTGCGACCGCCGTATCCTCGACCTCGATATCGCGCACGAGGTGATCCGCTCTTGCCGTTACCGCCTTAACGGGTGAACCCATGACCCAAATCAAAAGGTCAATGCCGTGGATTCCCTGGTTCATAAGAGCTCCGCCGCCGTCAAGCTCCCATGTGCCTCTCCAGCCTGCGCTGTCATAGTATTCCTGAGACCGATAATATTTGAGGTAGACATCCCCAAGCACCATCTGTCCGAGCACGTTATTTGCGATAGCGTCCCGGATACGCTTTGAGCTTTCGTAGGTACGCCGCTGGAAGATGACCCCAAGCTTCACCCCTGCCCTGTCGGCGGCTTCAATCATCGCATCAATGTTCTCAAGGGTGATGTCTATCGGCTTTTCGCAAAGAATATGCTTGCCCGCTTGCGCTGCAGCGATAGCAACCTCAGCGTGAAGGCCGCTCGGGGTGCACACAGACACTATGTCGAGGTCCTCGCGCTCGAACATGTCTTTGTAATGTTTGTAGAATGCGACACCTCCGTTTTCTTCCGCGAACTTTCTCCCGACCTCTTCATCAATGTCGCAAACAGCGACCAGTTCCGCGTCTGGAGTAGCATTGATGCCTTTGAGGTGAGTCGGCGCAATGACGCCGCAGCCAACGATTCCCCAACCGAACTTGTCCTTCATGACGAAGCCCCCGTGTATGCAAATCGCTGAACGAAGATAGGGGTTTCTTCCCCGTCAATCCTGACGACACCTGCCAGATGCGGTATATTTGCGAGGAGTAAATCACATTTCCGAGGAACAGTTATCGCTGACACGCCGGCCCACCTTCTGCAGAGGGGATATGCACGCATGGAAGAGACGACCATTCTACTACTTCGCCACGGCCAAACCGCCGCAAACGTCGAAGGAGTGTTCCGCGGGCGCCTCGATCTTGAGCTTGATGACATCGGCAGGAAGCAGGCTGATGCTCTTGCGGAGGAGGTCGCAAAAAGAACGCCGTCTGCGCTGTACACCAGCCCGATGAAACGGGCCGTCCAGACTGCGGAGCCTATCGCGCGGCGATTGGGCGTGGATGCGGTGGTTTCCGATGCTTTCAATGACGTTGATTTCGGCCAGTGGCAGGGGATGCACCACACAGAGGTGGGGAAGAAGTGGCCGGAGATATACGCGACCTGGTCGGTACGGCCCGGCGACATCACGTTCCCGGGCGGCGAAAATCTTGAGCAGGTCCGCTGGCGGGTGGCTGCTGGAATCGAGCAGCTTGTCCGGAAACACCCGGGCGCGACGGTGGCCGTCGTCAGCCATCGAGTGCCATGCCGCGTTCTGCTGTGTCATGTTCTGGGCTTGTCCGTCAACCGCTTCTGGAACATCTCCCAGGATACCGCCTGCCTCAACGCCTTCCATACCAGCGAGCGCGGATGGGTTGTGGATGTCCTGAATGACACCTGCCACCTACGGGACCTCAGCTATGCTCGCCAGGACTTCGCATGACTCCCCAAACTCGCGATTTCACGCGCCGGAACGCTCACTCCCTCAGCGCCCCGGCCGTCAGCCCGCGGACGATGTGCTCCTGCAGCATGAAATAAGCAAAGAGCACAGGCGTGATGGCAAGGACAACCCCGGCGAGCATCGTGGACCAGTCCGCCGCATACTCACCTTGGAAGGACATCAGACCAACTGCGAGCGTCTTACGCGCGGCCTTGTCAATCAGAACGAGCGCAAACGGGAACTCGTTCCATATCCAGGCGGCCTGAAAGATTGCGACAGTAGCGATGGCCGGGCGCGAAAGAGGCACGAAAATGCGGAAACATATCTGCAGCTCGCTTGCCCCGTCAATACGGGCTGCATCCTCAAGTTCGCGGGGGACGGCCAGAAAGTAGGTGCGCAAAAGAAGTACCGTAAGAGGCAGCCCGAAGGCGATATAGGGGCCGATGAGGCCGAAGTAGGTGTTCATCAAGTGGAGCCGGCTGGTGATTTCGTAAAGCGGAATAAGCACCGCGTGCACCGGTATCAGCAGCCCCGACAGCAACGTCAGAAGGATGACCGTGCGGCCCTTGAATGGTAAGCGTGCGAGCGCGTATGCACCGAGAGAGCCTATCAGCAATATCGCCAGGACCGAGACGGTCGTAACGATAAGGCTGTTGAGCATGTAAAGAAGAATGCGCCCCTTGAGTGCGGTTGCGTAGTTTTCCCATACCGGAGGGAGCGGGAGCGCCCAGGGCTTGGTGAGGACGTCCACCCGGCTTTTCAGTGAGCCGAAGAGAGTGAAAATCAGGGGGGCAAGTACGACAAGCAACACGACTATCAATGCAATGGTGCGAAGCAAACGGCCGGCGTACACAAGCAGGTGTAGTGCAGGTCGGTTGTGCGCCATCGGCATCACAACCCCTGTCATAAGTGCGGCGCATAAGCCGCAGGTGCGCGCCAAGCAGCCACGTACGCTTGATTGGCAAGAGTACTTAAGTCAATACGAGCGCCACAGCCGGAGGGGATCACAGTCGTCACCGTGCTCGGGGTTACAATCAGGCTTCAGACAACCCCAGCTTCTCACGCAGCATCTCGTTTACCATTCTGGGATTGGCCTTCCCCTGTGTGGCCTTCATGACCTGCCCCACCAAAAAACCAACGGCCTTCTTGTTCCCGTTGCGGATGTCGTCGGCCACACTCGGGTTTTCCTCGATGACCTGGTCCACAATCGCCTCAATCCGGCCTGCGTCGCTCATCTGCTGCAGACCCTTCTGCTCCACTATGTCTTTCGGGTCCGCGCCCGTGTCGAACATCTCCTCGAACACGGTTTTAGCAATCTTGGAACTGATTGTACCGTCTTTAATCATGCCCAGCATGTCCGCCAGCCCGCTGGGTGTGACCTTTGCATCGCTCAGTTCGATGCCGCGGTCGTTCAATAAGCGCATGAAATCCCCCATCAGCCAGTTGCTGACGGCCTTGGGGTCCTCGTACTCAGCGACACAGGCCTCGTAGAAGTCGGCCATTTCCTTCTGTTGTGTCAGCACATCGGCATCGTACTCAGGAATGTGATACTGCTCCACGAAACGCCGCCGTCGCGCATCGGGCAACTCGGGGAGGCTTGCGCGAATCTGTTCGACCCATTCTGGGGCCGGAACCAGCGGCACGAGGTCCGGCTCGGGAAAGTAACGATAGTCATCTGCAGTTTCCTTGACGCGCATCGTGGCAGTAACGCCGCGCGTGGTATCCCATCGGCGCGTCTCTTGAACGATTTTCTCTCCGTGCTCGAGGGCGTGGATTTGCCGCTCCACCTCGTACTGAATCCCGTCGTGGACGACCTTGATGCTCGAGAGGTTTTTAATCTCCACCTTGACGCCGAACTCGTCGGAGCCCTTCGGGCGCACCGATATATTGGGTTCGCAACGCAGCGACCCCTCCTCCATCTTCCCGTCGTTGACACCCAGGTAACGCAGGATGGCCCGAAGTGCGATTAGATACGCGCGAGCTTCCGCCGCGGTGCGGATGTCCGGCTCGCTGACTATTTCCATCAGAGGAACACCGCAGCGGTTGTAGTCCAGGAGGCTCTGATTATCGTCGGTGTGAAACAGCTTACCTGTATCCTCTTCCAGGTGCACGCGCGTGATGCCAATACGTTTCGTTTGGCCCTCGACATTGATGTCCAGGTGCCCGTTACGGCTCAGTGGCAGCTCATATTGGGAAATCTGATAGTTCTTTGGGAGATCGGGATAGTAGTAATTCTTGCGGGCGAAGCGGCAGTAATCGGCAATCTCACAATTGAGAGCCAGCGCGGTTTTTATTGTGTACTCGACCGCCTTCTCGTTGACGACCGGCAGAACGCCCGGCAGGCCCAGGCACTGCACCCGCAGAAGAGCTTGCTGTCGGTCAGCAGCTCGGCATGAACTTCAAGACCGATAACGGCTTCGTACTCCAGGGGAATCACCCTCACATCTGCATCTGGGTACTACGGGTTGATAACCCGCAAAGCTCATCGGGCCGACAATAGCGCGGCCCCTACAGCGAAGGCCGCAGCTTGTGGTGCTCCGTCGCTTGCTCGTAGGCATAGGCGACGCGCAGGACGGTTTCCTCCCCGAGCGGCTTTCCCATAATCTGCAGCCCCACTGGCAGGCCATCGGACAGGAGGACATCGAACTGCTCGAACGCGCGGTCGAAGTCCTGCTTGATTAACGTGCGGACCTGCAGCGCCTTAAGGTAATACGCATCGAAGTATCCGGCGCTGAGGCCGAACGTACCGAGCATGATACGCAGCTTGACCTCGTCGCCGAAGCCCTCCTCGCGCGTTTTCATAAACATCTCAACAATGTTCTTAACCGGCTCATTCGTCCGATGGCCGTACCGCACCCCGTCGTAGCGAGCAAGGTTGGAGCTTGCCTCCGCGGGTGCTATTAGGTAATACGTGGGCAAGGCGTAGTCGGTGTGCGGCAGTGAGACCTCCTCGCAACGCACGCCGAGTGACTCGAGGACCTCAATCGCCTCGTGGACGCGTTCGCTGACGCCGGGTTCCACCCCTTGGCCGAAGTACTCCTTGGCGATTCCCGCCCGCAGGCCATTGACTTTCCCGTCCAGGCACTTTGTGAAGTCGGGAACGGGCGCGTCAATCGAGGTCGAGTCAAGCGGGTCATGGCCTGCGATCAAGTTCATCAGTAACGCGGCATCGGTCACGTCGTGCGTCAGCGGGCCGATTTGGTCGAGCGATGAGGCGAAGGCTATCAGGCCATAGCGCGAGACAAGTCCATAGGTGGGCTTTAGCCCTACGACTCCACACAGCGCCGCCGGCTGACGGATTGACCCTCCTGTATCTGAGCCAAGCGCCAGGATGGCCTCTCCGGCGGCCACCGCTGCGGCCGACCCCCCGCTGGAGCCGCCCGGGACCCTCGAGATGTCCCAGGGGTTATGCGTAGTGAAGAAACCGGAGTTCTCAGTGGAGGAGCCCATCGCAAATTCATCAAGATTTGTCTTTCCGGTGAACACGCACGCTGCATCTTTCGCCTTTGCGACGACAGTGGAATCATATGGCGGCATAAACCCGCGTAGAATCTTCGACGAGCAGGTCGTTTCGACGCCGATTGTGCACAGGTTGTCCTTGAGCGCGAGCGGTATGCCTGCCAAGGCGTGAAGCTTATCGCCACGGGCGCGCATTTCGTCAACCCGCGCGGCCTGCTGCATCGCCAGGTCTCGGGTGACGTTAACATAGGCCTTGACTTTATCATCGGCAGCCTCTATGCGGTCAAAAACGGCCGTGGTCAGCTCACGGGCGCTGAGTTCCTTGTTTTCCAGTAGGGGCATCAATTCATGGGCAGGTTGCTCATATAGCTCCACAGAGGGTCCTCCAGGAATCACTCTTCGACAATGCGTGGAACGCGGAAGAAGTGCTCTGTATGGTCCGGACCGTTGGCCAGGACGTCCTTACGCTCCATCGAGGGCCGGGTTTGGTCCGGACGCATCACGTTCGTCATCTCAATGACGTGAGACGTGGGCGGGACATCACTTGTATCAAGCTGTTGCAACTTTTCGAAGGCCTCGAGCACGCGGTTCATCTCGAAGCCTAAACGTTCCTTCTCCTCGTCCGAGAGTGCCAGACGCGCCAACAGCGCAACGTGTTCGACTTCAGCTCTACTTATCGGCATATTATGGGTCTCCCGCGGGGTATATCACTGGCCGAGCTGCGTCATTTTATCACAGCCCAGCACAAGCGTCAACGACCACGGCTGCGATTCGATTTCGCATCTCCGCGGGACGTTGCGCTATTGATGGGCATGGTCTCGGCTCCGTGACGGCACGCTGCAACCTAAATAAACCTCCGCCTCTTCATCGCGTTATAAACACGCTCAACGGCGATGGTAACAGCCGCTTGGGTGAGACTGATACCCTCGGCCTTGGACCGCTCCAGGGCAAGGTCGAGGTTCTCCCCGATGCGGTCGGTAATGAAGGCGAAGACCTCCTCCTTGCGCTTGCGTTGGACGGAAAGCGACCGCGAGTATTCCTCCATGGACGCAATTACGCCACCGGCATTGGTAAGAATATCCGGCACTACGGGAATGTTCTCTTGTTCGAGAATGTCCATCCCCTCGGCGGTGATAGGCATATTCGCGGCTTCCACGACCGCCTTCGCCCGAATATCTCCAGCATTGTCGCCTGTTATGACATGCCCGCAAGCAGCGGGTATCAGCACATCCACATCCAGGGCAAGAAGTTGCTTGTTGGTGAGCGGCTGGGCATCAAAGCCAGCGATTGTCCCCGCGTTTTGCAGCTTGTATTGTGCGAGCGCTGCTATGTCAAGGCCGTTGGGGTCATATGCCCCGCCGTACAGGTCGGTGACGCCTACTACCTTGACCCCCTCGTTTTGCAGGAAGACCGCGAGATTCTCGCCCACGTTCCCGAAGCCCTGGATCGCGACCGTGGCATCCTCGGGTGCGATGCCGAGGACGTCTTTGAGTGCTCGCATGGTAACGTAGCACGCCCCGTAGCCGGTGCTTTCCCTGCGGCCTGGGAGCCAGCCGTGGACTCCCTCCGGCTTGCCGGTAACCGATGCGGGGTCGAGGGTATGATTGTAAATGAAGGCCATCTCGTCAGGGCCTGTGCCCATGTCAGGTGCCGGGATATACTTATGGGCGGAGAATATGTCGCTAAATGCCTGGGAATAGTACTCGACTACGTCCAGGGAAATAATCTTTTCGAATTCCGCGTCGCGTGGCGTGCGCCCAAACAAGCCGTACATGGCTGGCATGTCCACGCGGATACCTGTCTTCCCACCGCCGAATTCGATATCCGTGACCGCGGTCTTCAGCGTCATCAGCCGTGCCAGCTCCACTGTCTCCCAGATTGTCACATCCGGTGCAAGCCGAACTCCGCCCTTGTACGGCCCGCGGGCGTCGTTGTGAAGAGCCAGGATGCCCCAGAAGATGGTAACCTTTCCAAGAATCTTGCACGAGATACGAAACACGCGGATCTCGTGGGGGCTGATGATCTCGTCAATCACGCGATCAGGGAGCTTGAGAGACTTCCCTGCTCGCCGCATCAGTCGAATAGACCGTGTTATAGGCTCCCGGGCTTCCAAAACGGTTTCCATCTCGCTGATTGATAAACTGGTTTCAGGCAAATGCTCCCACTCCTTGCTATAATGATGAACACTGCGCCATGGGTTATTCCACTCCGATTGGCAGAACACCTCCACAGGCGTTGACTGTCGAAGGGGGCGGAGGTCACGCGCTATACGGAGAAGAAGTGTTCATCAAAACTCGACGCAGAGGGGGACTGTATCATGGATAAGTCCCGTCACGCTGTGCTCAGCACGTGGGTTGCTCTGCTATTGCTAATCCTGACAGGGTCTTTCGCTGTCAAAGCCCAGGGTGGGGGAGATGCAGATAGAATTGTCCTGGTCGAGAAGGGGCAGGCAAGGTGTTCAATTGTTGCGCCCGCTGAACTTTCGGAGACCTTGGCGAAAAGCGTCGCGCAATTACAAGAGTACATTTGGCGTATGTCCGGCACACCCCTATCCCTGACTACCGACAATGGACTCGGGACCGTCCTGTCCGTCGGGCGCACCGAAGCCCTTATGAATGCCGGGCTTGAGCAAGCACTGGCGGGGCTTGGGTCTGAGGGTTTCATAATCCGGACGCACGATGATGACGTTTTCCTGGCTGGTGCGACCGACCTGGGAACCCAGAACGCCGTTTACACATTTCTGGAGCTGCTTGGCTGCCGTTGGTTCGCGCCAGGAAAGGCCTGGGAGGTGGTACCTCACAGGCGCAGCATTTCAATCGGCCCCATTGACATCCGGCAGCAGCCTACCTTCCAGGGCCGGCTCTTGTGGTACGCGTGGGGTAGTCGCCTCCCGCAGAAGGCACGCGACGAGGTTCAGGACTGGTATCGCCGCAACAAGCAAATCGGCGCCTGGCACGGGAGCATCGGCCACGCATACGCCCAGATTGCAAATCCCGAGCAACATTTCGCAGAGCACCCGGAATGGTTTCCGATGATTGACGGCGAGCGTGTCCCGAGAGGCCAGCTTTGTACCAGCAACCCGGAGGTGATAGAGCGGGCCATCGAGTATGCACGGCGCTTCTTCCGTGATAACCCGGATGCGACGGTGGTATCGCTCTCGCCCAACGACGGAGGCGGCTACTGCGAATGCCCGAAGTGCGAGGCTCTCGGGAGCATCTCCGACCGCACGCTGATATTCGCGAACCAGGTTGCTGACGCCATCCGCGACGAGTTCCCCGGCAAGTACGTTGCTTTTTACGCTTACTATTTGAACGCACCGCCCCCAACGGTTGACGGACGCGACAACGTCATTGTCTATATCGCCACCCGTTTCATCACCGGCGGATACACGTTCGAGCAACTGGTAGAGGGCTGGTCCAAGCACGTCAAGCACCTCGGAATCCGGGACTACTACAGCGTGCTGCCGTGGAACTGGGGGCTCCCGGTCAACCAAGTTAGAAAAATCCAGGGAGACCTCAAGTACTACCGTGACCATGGTGTGATTGCCGTCAGCGCGGAATCCGAGGACAACTGGGCACCGCAGGGCCAGAACTACTACACAGCCGCGAAGCTGATGTGGGATGTGGACGCTGACCTGAACGCGATTCTGGACGACTACTACGAAAAATGTTGGGAGCGTGCAGCGGGGCCTATGCGCCGGTATTACGAGCGCTGGGCGGACGGCAAAGTGACCAAGAATGCCCTTGCCTGCGCTCTCGCTGACCTGGACGAGGCCACGCGACTGGAGCCTGCAGGGACAGTCAGGCGCCGCCTGGACCTGCTGAAGCTATACCTTCATCATGTAATCCTCCACCGGAGGTACAACACCGCTCCACCCCACGACGCGGATGCCCTTCGGGAGGCCGCCCGTCGGCTTGTCGAGTTCGACTGGCGTATCATCCCGTACGATTTGATAGATGCCATTCCGTTCGTGGATGTGTATATCCGCCGTGAACTGCACAAGAAGCTTCCGGACATTACCGACGAGGAAATTGATAGTTGGAAGTCAAACCGCCTTATTTCGCGGCGTGAGATTGATGAGCTATTCACCCGGGACCGGACCGAGATTCAGCCTCTTGGGGTAGCGCGGCGGGTGTGGGGCGAGAACCTGAAGCCTGTGGACGAAGAACTGGTTTCGAAGGGAAAGCCCTCCCAGCCGCTGTACCGGAGCGAGAACCGGTTCCTAATATACGCACCGGCGCGCTCGCTGGAGATGGAGGTCCAAGCCGGTCTGATACGTGACCGGGAGGCGGATATCGTGCTCCTTGACCTGGCGCGCAAGGAGATCGGGAAGGCGACGGTCCCGCCTGGAGATGTCTCGACTATTTCGTTCGACCTGCCGGCGCCCGGCTTGTACCGTCTGGAGACCCGCTGCGGCGGGGGCGCGGTGCGCATCGACTTCGGCAGTCTTTCCCAGGCCCTCATCGCCACGGAATCAGAACCGGCGCATATTATCAACGGCACGCCGAACCTGTACTTCTGGGTCCCGCCGAGAACCACTGCGTTCGGGGTGGGCTTGAGCACCTCGGACCGTTGGGGGCGCTTGATAGTACGCGATCCGAAGGGCGGTATCCGCCTCGACCGCGCCGGCAATTTCGCATTGACCGAAGAATTCCGGGTAGACGTCCCGGAGGGCGAAGACGGCCGAATATGGTCGCTTGGAATCACTGAATGCGAAGACAGTGACATGTATCTGATAGGTGTCCCACCTTACTTGAGCCAGAAACCAGATGCGGTCCTGGTGCCCCGGTAGGGACGCCGACACCGTCAGGGTGTGCGGAGGTAAAACCTCGTGGCGGCCAAGCAGATGGCCCCTCAATCTGACAAGCCTAAGAGACGGGAGCGAACGATTTTTGCCCGCGTGGCCGTTGTAACCGCCGGCCTTTCAGCACTGGCGCTGCTCGTATTGGTGTTCTGCTGCGGATTCGGCGATCGCATCACCTGGCCGTGGCGCACGTATGAGCTACTCTCAAATGCGCTGTCTATGACACTTCGAGACCACGGGCGCGAGATTACAGACCCCCAGCAGTTTATCCTCTGGAACTTGCGGCTGCCGCGCGTTATCCTCGGAGCACTCGTCGGGTGGTCGTTGGCGACTGCAGGTGCCAGCCTTCAGGGCCTCTTGCGCAATCCACTCGCAGACCCCTATATCATCGGTGTCTCCGCCGGGTCTGCTGTCGGAGCGACCCTTTGCATGCTTCTTCACCTGGACGCATTCGCAATGGGGTTTGGTGTACCGATTCTTGCATTTGCGGGCGCGCTTGCGACCATGTCTTTGGTATATGCGATTTCGCGTGTCGACACGCGCGTCCCTGTCGAGACGTTTCTGCTGGCCGGTGTGGTGGTGGGTTCGTTCATGTGGGCCCTTGTTACCTTTATGATGACCCTCGCAGGCACGGAGCTTTCGCGCGTCGTTTTCTGGCTCATGGGCAGTCTGCAGGGTAGAGGCTGGGGGCCGGTGGCTGTGGTCTTCCCGATCGCGATTATTGGTTTTGTGGCTTCATTTGCGCTGGCTCGAGATTTTAACGCCTTCGCGATTGGAGAAGACGCAGCGGCGCATCTGGGGGTTCGCACAGAGAGCTTC
This sequence comes from Candidatus Zipacnadia bacterium, assembly GCA_029820875.1. The sequence goes on along the minus strand of JALGUK010000023.1, from coordinate 5,903 downwards.
AAGCGGTGGGTGATTGCAATTGCATCCTTGATGACTGCGGCGGCCGTGTCCTGGTCCGGCATCATCGGTTTCGTGGGTTTCATCGTGCCGCATATCGCCCGGCGTCTCTTTGGGGCGGATCACCGCATTCTCTTCCCTTCGTCCGCCCTCAGCGGCGCGATATTACTGATGGCCGCCGACGCCCTCGCGCGTACGCTTTTCAGCCCCAATGAGATTCCCGTCGGTGTGATTACAGCCCTTGCGGGTGCCCCGTTCTTTCTGTATTTGCTCCGGCAGAGGAGGGTGCAGAGGTGAATGGGCAACCGGGCGAGGAGACACCGCGGTATCCTCACCTGCTGGTCGAGGCCCTTCACGTAAGTTATGGGGCGATTCAGGCACTTCGCGGGGTGAGCCTGAGCGCGGAGCATGGAGAGTTTCTCGGGGTTATCGGGCCGAACGGGTCGGGTAAATCAACTCTTCTGCGAGCGATTGTGCGTGAGCTTCAGCCTGACAGCGGGCGCATCATGTTGGACGGACTCGATATCTGGTCCTTTGATTCACGCGCTCTTGCACGACGAATCGCGGTTGTTCCGCAGAGCACAGCTATCGCGTTCGACTTCACCGTTTTGGAAGTAGTACTGCTCGGGCGGACTCCACACCTTAGGCGATTGGAGATAGAGGGGGCCGATGACTATCAGGCTGCCGAGAACGCCCTGGCTGTGACCGACATCGCGCATCTTAGGGATCGCCCCGCGACACAAATCAGCGGTGGAGAGCTGCAACGGGTCATGATTGCGAAGGCCCTCGCACAGGAGCCGGAGCTGCTGCTTCTGGATGAACCCACGTCGCATCTTGACATCAACCATCAACTACACATCATGGACCTGGTGCGGGAGCTTAATGAGCGGAGGGGACTGACGGTCATCTCCGTCCATCATGACCTCAATCTGGCTGCTCAGTACTGCGACCGCCTCGTTGTATTAAAGGATGGCGTAGTCTTCTCAGAAGGCAGTCCGGCCGATGTGCTCACCGCCGAGACGGTTGAAGAGGCGTATGGAGCGGAAGTTGAAGTGGGGCGACACCCTGTCAACGGGAGGCCTTTTGTTATTCTGACCGCGAGGCGGGGGACAGACGCCACGTGAGACGGACGGGTCCGACCCCGCCCTTGTCCTGCTTGCCACCGTCGCGGTGATACGCTATAATGGCATTAGCATGAGAAAATGCAAAGCCCGGGCAAGCAAACGCCCGGACTTGCATGATTTGAGTGTTGCGGCAGGTCTTACGGAGCCTTTCGGACCTTGCCAGCTTTCAGGCAAGATGTGCACACGTTAATCCGTTTTGTGGTACTGCCGTGGATGACTCGAACGCGCTGGAGGTTCGGCATCCAACGCCGCTTGCTCTTACGTGCTGAATGGCTGACCTTAGACCCGACGGACGGCCTCTTGCCGCAGATGTCACATACTCTGGCCATTGCTTGCTCCTCCTTAAACGAAACTGGAGTATACCATAGAAGCCGATGGAATGCAACACTGATCAGTGCTCCAGGTGGTGCGGGGTCATGTTGGTGTTGCAGGGAGACCAAACGTGACGAACCCACAGACTCATATGCCGCCGTTAGCGCGGCCTGGACCCTACACAGAACATGAACTGATTGTAGTGCCGCGGGTCTACTGGCCACTGCGTAAGCCCTGGCCGCAGACGATCTCCGGACTTGCATTGCCCAACGGCGTCTTCCTGAGCGATGGTGTCAATAATGCGGGGGCGGGCACGTTGGGCCTGATGTTAGCCGGGTTTGCAATCAGCGGGATTGGGATATGCTCCATAGTATTGACCTACTTGATTGCATATGTAGCACAGCGTCTTTTCGGCGTGCCGCTTGTGCCGATTCTGCTGGGGACATACTTTACCAATGATCCCGCACCGCATTTGTGGATGTGGGAGATCGGGCTGAATGTCGTAAAGCTCCTTTCGTTCCTGGCGCTGATGAGGCTAAGCCCGCTAACAGGTTATCACGCGGCCGAGCACCAGACCGTTCACGCCATCGAGACCGGAGAAGAGCTGACACTGGACCTTGTCAAAAACTCTACACCCGTCCACAGGCGCTGCGGAAGCAATCTGGTCGGCCCGATATTTGTCGTCGTTGCTCTGTCGCCGCTGTGGTGGCCCCGCCAGATGGCCCCCGGGATCGGACAAGCAACCTGGTGGCTTGGACAATGGCCGTGGCTTCTTGTCATCGCGCCTCTTGCATGGCGTTTCCGGACGCAGATCGGCGGGTTCCTGCAAAAGTACTTCCTGACCAAGAAGCCCACAGAGAAACAGCTCCTGGCCGGCATAGAAAGCGGCCGGCTTCTGGTCCATCGCCATCGGCTTGGCATCCGAGGAAGAGGGCCTCGATGGCCGCTTTGGCAGCGAGGGATGCCGCAGGTTGCGCTCGGGATGCTTATAGCTGTCGCGCTGGCATGGTGGGTGAACAGCCAGTTGCTGATTTGGCTTGATTTTTGACATCGTACGCATTCCACCGTATACAAGGAGGGTCGTGCGATGGCGAATGTGCGCATTACCAAGGATATGCTTATCAGCGAGGTGCTTGAAAAGTGCCCGCAGGCACACGATGTCTTCCACCGCCATGGAATGAAGTGCCCGGTATGTATGGGAGCGGACTTGGAGACTCTGGAACTCGCCGCGGCGTTGCACGGGGAGAACATTGATGGGATGCTCGAGGAGATCAATGCTGTGTGCAAAGGGGAAGCAGACGCCGGCGGCGATGACAGGTAGCGTTCGGACCGTAGGAGACTTAGAGGCTATCCGAGAGCTACGCGACAGGCCGCTTGATTGCCCTGTCATTCCGAACGGAGCGAAGAATGACAGCTTTTTCGGATAGGCTCGTAGTGAAGCGGCCATGAAGGACATGCGCGCGAAGGGCTTCACGCTAATTGAGATGCTTGTGGTTATCGGGATCATCGCGATCCTAGCGGGTTCTCTTCCCGGTATTCGCGGCCGCCAGGCGCCAGGCGCGGTCCACGCAGTGCATCGCGAATTTGCGCCAGATCGGCATGGCTGTCGAGATGTACAGCCAGGACTACGACTTACACTGGAGGCCAGAGCAAATGAATATCGAGGCGGCAAATGTGGAAAGGGAAAAACCTCTCAATGCGAAAGTCACAGTCAAGCCTGTGTTTGCCTCACTAGTTCATACGAGTGCATACGAAGGACCGTGTAGGACAGGTAGATTAGAAGATTGGGACCCTAACACCGAGAGGGCAAGGGCCAAAGAGAGCCTGAATCGCTTCACAGCAGATCTTCAACGGCTAAGTTCGCAAGCCAAGATACTCAGGCCAGTGTGTATAGAACACAAGGATGACTGGATGATCGAAGAGGAAGAGTTCCGCAAACTCGAATCTGATTCAGAAGAAGTCGATCTGTACTTGATAGATGGCTCTTCATTGAACCAGTTTGCAGCCGTTAAGATCGGCGAACGGTATCAGAAAGCGGTAGCGATGGTCGGGGGCGAAAACAGTCTTGGTCTACCCATGGGATGTGACGCTGTCTCTCACTTACGAGCAAAAGGCCTTGAGGGATACCTCGCCTTAGACTATACGGAACTAAACCATCTCATTTGCCTGCTACAAGTCAGAAAGGCTGTCAGACAAACTAAACTGCTCAGAGTTACAGAGGGCAAATTCGATAATGTGAATGGTAACTATCGCGACTTGGAGGGTTTCAAGACGAGACTTGGGGTGGATTGTGAGGATGTTTCTATCGCACAGTTTGCTCAAGAGATGGATAGAGTTACTAATAGTCGCGACCAACGACAAAAGGCCGAGCGGATAGCTGATAGACTAATTCAAAAGGCTCAGCGGGTTCATATCAAAAGGGAGTACGTCGTCAATGATGTCGAATTCTATCTGACTACTAAGAACTTGATGCAAAAATATGGCTGTAACGCCTTCACCGCAAACTGCTTTGAACTTTGCCCAGACAGAAGAGTAGCCTATGACACCAAGACTATCCCTTGCCTGACACATTCGCTGCTTAAGGATGAAGGCATTCCCTCGGCATGCGAAGGCGATATAAATGCGTTGCTGACAATCATGTTGCTCACATATCTCGCGAAGAGAACAGTGTATATGGGCAACATATTCCTGAGCGACAGGACCAAAAACATCATGAAGATACTTCACGATGTGCCAGGAATAAAGATGAAAGGCTTCGACGAACCAGATTTGCCCTATGAAATAAGGAACTTCACCGTCGGTGGGTGGGGATCAACAATACGCTACAATTTCTCGCGCGACGAGGGCCAAGAAGTTACTGTGGCAAGATTCAACCCCTCGGGCGACAGAATGCTGGTGACAAGTGGGGAAATAGTTGGAGGCGGAGCGTTCGAGAGCATAGGTTGCTCCACGTACGTGCTTATTAGAGTTCCAGACGTGCTGGAGTTCTTTCACAAAGCTCCGGACTTCGGCAATCATTCGAGCATGGTATACGGAAATTACGTTGAGGACATCAAGGAGCTGGGCCGCTTGATGGATTTCGATGTTACGCAGGCTTAGGTGATGAGTGCGACTAACGGACGCGAGCGGGGTATCATGAGAATCATGCCCGTCCACGTGGGCATTCATCACTACCGCCATGTTTACGGTAGGATGTGCTCGGCGGTGAACTCCTTGGCGGTACACACAGGTACCACTTCGATCTGCGGATCGGCCTTGAGGGCGAGCAAGTGTCCACTGACCGCCCAGCCGAGTGCGACGATTCCGACGCCAACAGATGCCGGCACTGAGGGTGGGTAGCGCTCGGACGGTGTGAGAGGTAGTGAAGCGCCTATGGAGCGCCTGCGCGGGAAAGGCTTTACGCTGGTCGAGATGCTGGTAGTTATCGGTATCATAGCCGTGCTTGCGGGTTTGGTTTTTCCGGTATTGTCCGCCGCCAGGGGTCAAGCCCGCTCCACACGATGCCTGGCGAATCTTCGGCAAATCGGTATGGCATTGGAAATGTACGCTCAGGATTACGATGACCGCTATCCCTGGGGCCTGGACCCGGCGGACATGTATGCCCCCCAGATCTGGGACCCGTTTCCTCAGTGGCAGGCTTGGATACCCTATATGCCGCCTGTCTGGACCACGATGGAGCCTTATATCAAGAGCAAGGAGATTTGGCATTGCCCTTCGGATACGGGATGGGAGTGGCTCGATGTAGCGGCTGTTTACCTACCCACTCATCCCTCGTCTTTCGACGTCTACGGTGTCAGCTACTTCTACAGGACAGAGGCGGCGTTCCGGCATCTGGGTCCCGGCCTGCTTCAGTCGCCGGCGGAGGTCAATATCTTCATGGACGCTGTCGGCCGCTGGCACGGCGGCAGGCTGCGCGAAGAGCGCGAATCAAGCCGAATATGACAGAGCGTGGAATATGGACCTGTAACTCGATGGCCCGACGTGTATGGACTGCCGGGCACGCGGACCGGCCTATGGAAGAATGAATCATATCAATCGGAGTTGACTCATGTCACGAGCGAATGTAAAGGCTCTTCTGCGGGAAGCCCTGCGCAAAGCGGTTGAGGACGGAGCGCTTCCGGCGGAGCCACCGGATGAGATTGAGGTCGTACCTCCCAAAGATCCCCGCTGGGGTGATTTTGGCACCAACGTGGCGCTTCTTCTCAGCAATCAAATCGGGCGGGCGCCGCGGGAAGTGGCCCAGGCGATTGTGGACCGCCTCCCACAAGCGGAGGAACTCGTCGAATCGGTCAGCATCGACGGGCCCGGCTTCATCAATTTCCGACTGACCAACCGCTGGCTTTACGATGTCGGTGTGGAGGTGATACGGCAGGGCGACCGTTACGGTTGCTCCGATATCGGCCGATCCCAGAAGGTCCAGCTTGAGTTCATAAGCGCCAATCCGGTAGGGCCAATTCATATTGGGAACGC
>JALGUK010000436.1 GCA_029820875.1 Candidatus Zipacnadia bacterium | reverse complement strand
AGCACGCGCAGGGCGGAGCTCGTGCGGGCGGTGATGGAGGGAGTCGCCGCGGAGATTGTGCTGAACGTGGATACCGTGGAGGAGGCGACGCAGCCCGTGGAGGAGGTCATCCTTTTCGGCGGTGGTTCAAAGAGCGCTGTCTGGGCCGAAATCATCTGCGGCCTGCTGGACCGTCCCCTCGTGGTTTCTGCGCTTCCTGAGACCGCCGCCGTGGGCGCTGCGGCGCTTGCGGCCTTCGGGGCCGGCTTCTATCCCTCTCCGGAGACGGCGTTCGACGCTTTCCTCCCCCGAATGCAAACACTGCGCCCCGATCCTGGAGCCGAGGCGCAGTGGGAAGAGGTGCGTACAAGGTACAATATGCTGAGGGCGGCCGTCATCGAGTCGGCACTTGGAATTGACTGAGCGTCTGGGCGCAGGTGCATCAAGCCCCCACCCTATCTCAGCTCGTCGAGGTTGTCAGTGACCTTGTGGATTGCCTCGGCGATGTCGTTGACGTCCTCCTCGGTCATTTTCTCGTTGATGGAGATGACCACCATGTCGTCGAGAATCTTCTCTGTGACCGGCGTCTCCCCCTTCTCGTAGCGGACTTCCCTCCCGGCGGGCTGGAGGCTCCAGGGGTAGTTGGAAGTGCCGTAGATGCGCTTTTCGCGCAGTAAGTCATACATGAAAATCGGCTTGCCTATGTAATGGGCACTTGCCGGCGCGCCCTCCTTCTGCAGCGCCTCGACGAACCTGTCCGTGGAGATGCCGAGGATTTCCTGATTGATAAGCAGCGGGTAAAACCAGTAGGTGTGCCGGTCGCCCTCGCGCACAATCGGCGGCTCGATGCCGGGGATTCCAGTTATTTTCTCTGTCAGCATGTCACCGAACTTCACCCGCTGCTTCACCACCCAGTCCAGCTTGTCAAGTTGCGCGAGGGCAACAGCCGCCTGCAGCTCAGTCATGCGGTAGTTGACGCCGAAGCATACGTAGTCCCGCCCGCCGGCCCCATAGTTCGGCCAGCCCTTGTTGGCGAAAAGGTCGGCGCGTTCCCCGAGGGCCTCATCGTTTGTGATGGTAAGGCCCCCGTCGCCTGTGGTGATGTGCTTGCCTTGCTGAAGCGAGAACGTCCCTATGTGGCCGATTGTTCCGACCCTTTTGCCCTTGTAGAGTGTCCCGTACGCCTGGCTGGAGTCCTCGATGACGGCGAGACCGTGCTTGTCGGCAAGCTGCATTATGGGGTCCATGTCGGTCGCGTTGCCGCACAGGTGCACGGGGATGATGGCGCGTGTCCGGTCGGTGATTCGCCGCTCGACGTCCTCCGGGTCCAGGCAGCGCGAGTCGCGGTCCATGTCGGCGAACACAGGTATAGCGTTCTGCAGAAGAATCGGGATTACCGTTCCCATGTCGGTGATGGGACATGTGATGATTTCGTCCCCGGGTTCGGGGTTGAGCGCACCGAGCGCGACGTGAATCGCCGCTGTACCCGATGTGGAGGCCGTGCAGTGCGCCACGTCCATGTACTCCGCGAACTTCTCCTCGAGCTGGGCCACCTTCTTGCCCGCCCCGCGGTTGAGCGCGCCCGACTCGATTACCTCGCGCAGGAGTGCAAGCTCCTCCGCACCAAGGGTCCTGCCGGAGGCACTGTATGCGTTCGGGAACGGCCTGGTTCTTACCGGTGTACCGCCGTTTATTGCCAATACACCCATGACTTTATCCTCCATATACTCATTTCTTTCCGGGAATTTCCCAAGACTTCCTCATGCGGGGCGGCAATACCTCTGAAAGTGCCACCGCTTACCGCGACTCAACCCGGCCGTCGTTGCAGCCTACGACCGGCGTATGGAGCGCTTCCCAAACGGCCTTTGCCGGTGGGACGACGTCGTCATCGGTCAAGTCCATTGCAGCGTGTGGAATAAGGTAGACGGTGGATGTTTGCTCGCGCCCAATCAATGTGGGGTGGTTGTACACGTAGTAGATATCAATGCGGTCGGCGGCGTCATAGTAACGAGTGACGTCGTAGGTTCGGCTTGCGGCATCCCGCCAGCGCTTGCGGATTGCCACCCCCAGCCCGCCGCCGATTTTCTCAGGGCATGAGAAGTCAAACCAGCCGCAGAGCGTCGAGTTTTCCTCCGCGGGGTGATTCCACGCTCCATAAACGCTCCTACGCCGGCCTGCAGCGCATAGGTGCCGCCCTGCTGCTTGAAGGACGCTCCCTCGGATGCACCCTTTATCTCCATCGCTTTCAATGGTTTGAGACGTCGCGTTATCTCAATCGCGCCGCCCATCCGCGGGAAGCGATAGATGGTCTCACCCTCCGCGAGCTCGGACCGGAAAGGGATGGTAATCGTAGCGAAGAGGGGGCCCTCGTGGACCCTCGGCTCGCCGAAGCCCTGATAGCCCGGGCACGACATCGTCCACGGCCCGCCGAGAATGTTGCGGTCCGCATTTGAAAGGCGCAGGTCGGTGATGGCGTCCTGGGACGGGTCAATCACCATTCGGATGCCGGTATTCTGCGCGATAAGCATACCATCGCCTGGGGCGGCTCACCACCGGAGCCACGGATTGTGCGGTTACAGGGACGGTGTATAGGCCGAAAAAGCGCCAACTATCTGTCTTCCCGGGGAGAATCCAGCAGACGGTGTCACCGGCCTGTTCGCTTGCCACCTCGCCCAGTGGGTGGCCGTCCTGCCCGTATTCAATCACGGCGATGCGCTCGTTTTTGGGCTTGAGACTGTCATCAAGCGGCAATTCGGCAATGCTGTCCCTGCCCCCTTGCACAGGTGGAACGGCCACGATAAGCTGGCGATGGCTTTTGAGGCGGGGCCACTGAGCATTGGCGAGTACCGCCTGCGCGCTCCCGTCGAGGATAGCGTAGCCGGAAGAGCGTAAAACCTGTGCTTTCACAACATGAATGCCCTTCGGCATCGGAACATCGAACTGCACGGTCCGCTCCTCTCCGACCCGTAGGTCTTCCACCTTGAGGAGCGCGAGCCTGTGGCCGTTGTCGTCCACGAGCTTGACCCTCAGGGCGCCACGGACGTCCATGTTGCCGATGTTGCGAATCTCGGCGGCCAGCGAGACCTTCTCGCCCGCGTGGAAGCTGTCTCCACTGAGACGCAGCTTTGCGTCGGTCAGGGTGACCAGCGGCCCGATGAAGTAGTCGTAGCATAGCCTATCCACGTACTCCACCATCCCCGGCGGAGCGCCGTAGAAGTTGAAGAACGCCAGGCCCGGCAGGTCGGGGGCTATCCTCTTGAGATGCCTGAACTGGCGAAGGACAAGCTCGCGTGTCGGGTCGGTCGGTGCACCGTGCTCGCGGTCATTTAAGCCCAATCCAATGATTGTCTTGTCCAGAACCCCCTCCTGGCGCGCCTTCTTCACCGCGCGCGTCAGGTGCCCGAGATGGTTCGCCTGCCCCAACTCCTGGCTGAGGTAGCCGCTGCCCAGCCACAGTGCTACGAAGTGGTCGGGGTGTCGCCGCTTGAGCTCCTTGAGCGCCCACGTGAGCTTCTCTCGGACCTCGGGAGGCCCCATGAATTCGTCAATCGCAATCCATTTCGGCTGCGACCACGACTCGAGAAACTTCTCGCGGCTCCAGTCTTTATAGCAGTTTCCACCCTTCCAGGCCGCTGGAATCACGCCTCGACGCAGCCATACGTCTCGGTCCGCGTCGCGGATGTTCATCCCGAGGGTCATGTAGCGTGGAAAGGGCGGCTTCTCGAACGGGCCGTACCAGCCGATGTGGACCTCCTTCTGCACTACAGGGAGCTGCAGGCTCAGCCCTTCGCCGTCCGGGAGGATGATTCGCAGCTTGTGCCAGCCGTTGCGCCCGGGTGTCCAGGAGAAGACGGCCTCCGCCGATCCCATGGGATTGGCGAACAGACGCGAGTCGG
>JALGUK010000022.1 GCA_029820875.1 Candidatus Zipacnadia bacterium | reverse complement strand
TCCGAGCCAAAGCGCAAGGCCGATGACCGAGGAGACGGCGAACGTTCCGACGCGGATGAACACGAGCAGCCAGACGAAATACCACACGAGGATGGAAGTCCGATAAAACCGCACTGCGAACAGGCCCATGACGGCCGCAATCGCGCCCGAGGCCCCCAGGTACATCGTCCCGGTCGGAACCGCCGCCGACTCCGCCGGCGAAGTAAACCACGAGGAACATGCCTCGGCCGAGAGCCTCCTCCACGTGTGACCCAAAAACCCACAGGAACAACATGTTGAATCCGACGTGCATCGGCAGCGGCGCATCATGGGTGAAAAGGTGCGTGATGATGGTGTACCAGCGGAAGTGCCCAGGGGTAATCGCAAGGCGGAAGGCCGCGTCTCTGTTCAGATCGATAAAGAACCGCCACGTCAGCCAGGCGTAAACGACGAGATTGAGCACAATAATGGTGTAGGTGACGTAAGGAGCGGTGCGTTGATGGCGATCGGTTCCGTATGGAATCAGAAAGAAGAACACGGGCCCTCACTCCAAGAGCGCCCGGGCTGCGACCTGTGCGACCTCGCGGATTTCCTCGTCACGCAGCGTGCGCGGATCCAGCAGCAGGGCATCTCGCTGCACCCGTCCTACAACCGCCGGTTGCGACAGCCGCAGACGCCGCGCGAATTCCTCCGTCGAGAGCCGCAAGGGCCGTACGGTCACCACCTGAGTGGGCAAGTCATTCATCGGGAGGGCACCCCCGCCGACACGTGAACAGGACTCCTCAGAGGAGACCTCCGCGAGATCCCCGAGTGAACGCCTTAAAGCCCTCCGGAGTCGTCCCGCTCGCCTCTTCACATCCGACAGCGGCTCCACTGCCGCCGCCAACGTCGGTATCGCCCTCACTGCTTGCAACTCATCCAGATACAACCGGAGCGTCGCCTCCAGAGCCGAAATCGTGAGCTTCCCGACGCGCACGGCGCGGGCAAGAGGGTTACGACGGATTCGCTCGACCAGCTCCTGTCGCCCCAGGATTATCCCCGCTTGCGGGCCGCCAAGCATCTTGTCCCCGGAAAACGTAACGACATCGGCCCCGACGCGGACACTCGCCTGAACGAGGGGTTCCCTGCCGACTCCGTAACTGCTTAGGTCAACCAACGCCCCGCTGCCAAGGTCATCCACCACCGGAATGCCGTGCTTGTGAGCAACCTCGACGATTTCTGCGAGCGAAGCCTGAGCGCTAAATCCCACAATCCCGTAGTTGCTCGGATGCGCGCGCAGGATTACCCCCGTCTGCTCGGTAATCGCCTCCTCGTAGTCCCGTACATGCGTTTTGTTGGTTGTGCCGACACCCACCAGCCGGCACCCACTCTTGGCGATGACCTCCGGCAGGCGAAATGACCCCCCGATCTCTATCATCTGGCCCCGCGAGAGGATGACTTCCCTCCCCTCCGCCAGCGTATTGAGAGTCAACAGGACGGCGGCGGCGTTGTTGTTGACCACAGTGGCGCTTTCAGCCCCCGTCAGCCGGCACAGCAGTCCGCTTACATGCGTGTCCCGATGCCCCCGTTCGCCGGATTGGAGGTCGGTCTCAAGGTTCGAATGGCTCCGGGTCGCTTCCGCAAGCGCCTCAACCGCTTCAGAGGCAAGCAGCGACCGGCCAAGGCCGGTATGTACGATGATACCGGTCGCATTGATTACTCTCCGCAGGCTGGGACGTTGTGATACGGCCAACCGCCCCTGGATGTCGGCGGCCAGTTCATCAATTTCCGGTGCAGTGGTGCGCCGCCCGTTCAGGATGGCCCGCCGCACCGTCTCAACCGCCGACCTTGCAGCATCGACAACAGCAGCACGGGCGTACTCTTGGATGAGCGCTGCGACGCGCGGGTGCGAAAGCAAGACATCAATCGGCGGCAGGGACTTGAGAAGCTCCTGCCGATGCGAATCGCTCATCACCAAGCCATCACCTATGGATATGCAGAGCCTGCAAGCACGCCGGTCACGTCACGAGCGCTTGCTTTGCTGAACAAAATTGATGCGTAGGTCCGCGAGGGTCGCCTCAAGTGCTCGTCGTTCCTCCTCGCCTACCTTGTCCCTGACTTGTTCAACCAGGTAAGCAACTACATCAATAGCCACCCGAGCTTGAGTCATGTCCCGATGAATCTTGCCGGTTTGAGGGTCCATCATCAGGCCAAGGCGCTGCCACGCGAACAAGCTGAGCACGGTGGCGAACTCGCGCAGGATGTCGTAAACACTGGCGGGCGCAACCTCAGCCTCTCCACCTTCCTCAGCGGCCGCCTCCTGCGAGACCCCCGCTTCGGGCTTTCCGTCTTCTCCGGCGGCCTCTTCAGACGGCTGAGTTTCCTTACCGCTATCCGGAGTCTCTTCCGCCGATATTCTCTCCTCTTCGTGTCCAGCAACCATAGGCTTCACACTCCCTGACGTTCGCAAGCGAAGCGAAATGGTTGTCTTACCAACCCACGAAAAAAGCGGGGACAAAAGCAATACTGCCTTTGCCCCCTACCATTCGCCAACGACGCGTGGAATACCTGTTGCGTCGCAGGAAGCCTTTTTCAGCGCCGCAGTTCCAACATGACATCCTGTTGCTAACTCCGCGGCACAGTTTCGTTGTCTACACGCAACCCGCCATTCATCGTGTAGCCGGCGCTGTAGGCGCTGGTGCTGGCGCTGGCGCCACGGGCTGGGCAGGTTGCGTCGGGTATGCTTGAGGCTGGGCCGGTTGAGCCGGCTGCGCAGGCTGCGTCGGATATGCTTGAGGCTGAGCCGGCTGCGCCGGATACGCCTGAGGCTGAGCCGGCTGGGCCGGTTGTGCAGGCTGTGCCGGATATGCCTGAGGCTGAGCCGGTTGGGCCGGTTGTGCAGGCTGTGCCGGATATGCCTGAGGCTGAGCCGGTTGGGCCGGTTGTGCAGGCTGTGCCGGATATGCCTGAGGCTGAGCCGGTTGAGCCGGCTGCGCAGGCTGTGCCGGATATGCCTGGGGCTGAGCCGGTTGAGCCGGCTGCGCAGGCTGTGCCGGTATCGGCGGCGCTACTTCTGCGGGCTGTACAGGTGTTGCCGGCTGTCCCGGTGTTGACGGCGGCGTCGGCACAGGTGGTGGAGGCATAATACCCACCTCACCTGCCCGACCTCTCGAGTACATAAACTGCCACGCAATCGTCAGCAGGACCACCACCACGATCAGCACAATTACCACAACCATTGGGCTTACCTGCTTCTTCACGACGATATCACCTCCCTTTTCAATTCAAAGTGCGAAGAAGGGCCCTCTCATCTCTTCTCAGAGGTACCATGAACGCATTTCCACGTCGGTAATGAATTCACCTGCCAGAGCTGTAAAAAGTTCCCATACCTGTTTCCCTCGCCGCCAAGATGTTTCTCCGTCACGCTGTTTCCAGCTCGTCAACGCTCCTGCGCGACCTCGCCGCACGGCGAGCGAGCTTATCAGCGCGCTTGTTTTCCTCCCGCCCGATAGATGTGACCGAAGCTGACGTAAACCGCCCCAGTTCCCGGATCGCCCTCGCATGAAGCGGCCGCAAATGCTTCGCCCTGACGCGGTATGCTCCGGTAATCTGACGCGCAAGCAACTCGCTGTCGGTGCGGACTTCAACCGTGCCGAACCCGAGTCTTCTTGCCTCCTGAAGTCCTCGCAGCAGTGCGCGATACTCAGCAACGTTGTTGGTTTGCTCGCCTATGAATTCACCGAGCGACGCCAGGCACGTGCCATCTGGGTCCGACACCACCACTCCGATACCTGCTGGCCCCGGGTTGCCCAGCGAACATCCATCCACATAGATAACCGCATGGTCGCGCACCATCTTTCGACTTCTACCCCTTCCCCGGATGAAGAATCCGCCCGCAATTGTCGCATGTGATAATCATCGTCGCTTCGGCCAAGCGTTTGAGCGTTGTAGATGGAATCCTCATGTTGCAGGCGCTGCATACGCCGTGGTCAGCCGGGGCAATTCCGATATTGGATGCGTGTGCGCGTATCGCTTCATATTGCTTGAGCGCGTCCGGGGCAATGACGGATGACAATTCGTCACGCTTGCGCGTAAGTTCTTGGAGACGCTTATCGAGGTTGGTCGTGCGTTCTTGATACTCGCTTCGGACCCGCCCCAGTTCGGCCTGCTTCTCTTGTGCGCGACGGGTCTGCTCATCCAATTTGCTCTTACGCTCCTCGGCTAAATCATAAAGCTCCAGAATCTCGTCTTCCAACAGGTCCTTCTGGCGGGAGAGCTGTTCGATGTCCTTCTCCAACCCTTCCAGTTCCCGCGGGTTGGAGACCTTACCCCCGTAAGCACGCTCCTCGGACGTCTTCTTCCTCTCCTCTACGGTGGCGAGGGCAAGCTCCTTATCCCTCAGGTCCGCGGCGGTTTCGTCGAGCGCTTGTTTAGCCTCCTCAACTGCCTTCTCCAGCTCCTGTAGTTCAGCAGCCAGGGTCTCACCGTTGTCAAGGCCGGCCCGGGCAACCGTGGCATCGTGAATCGCCGTGTCAATCTGCTGAAGTTCGAGAAGCTGGTCAAGCGTCTCCTTCATCACTTGCTTACCTCCATCTGAACCCTTCCGGCACCGGCCGGCCTATCGTCGCACTGCTGGATGGGCAAGTCGGCAGGAGTGTTCAAGTTTGACCCTTCGGTTACGGTATGTGCTCGGAGGAGTCAAGCTGCGACCTGGATGTGAGTTCTGAGGCCATCGTGGCCAGGTCGTAGCCCTCCTTGCGGATGCGCTCGTCGTAATAGAGCAGCACGATGCCGCCCATCCATATCGGCGCGAACACAAGCGGCCCGAATTGAGCGGCAGCCTGATTTAGACCTTCGGCAAGCATCGGAGGAATATGACTCGTGAAAACGCCGGTCAGAACCGCGACCGGGCCCGTTACAATCGCAGCCGGCAGCATCCCGGCAAGCAGCCACAGGAGAACCACGCACCCGAATACGCGCCACCCGTCGTTGCGCACGAGCCACTGGCTGCGGCTCATGGCGCGGCTTGTGCTGAGGCCCTCGAGCATCACTATCGGCACATGGAAGACGTACATGACAGCAAAGATAATCCCTGGAATCAAGCAAAGCATGGCTCCGATGCCGACCACCAAGCCAACAAGCAGCGTTGTAGCCAAAAGAGGCCATATCCGCCGCATGACCGCGGAATAGGCTTCACGGATGGTCCCTGAGTGGCCGAGATACCGCTGCGATATCAGCCATGCCAGCGCGCCGGTGCTCAGGACGTTGGCCACCCAACTGACTGCGACGGTGACCAGCGTTGCGCCTATGGCCATGAAAAAAAGCACAAGCTCCGCCGTACCGGCCTGCGGCAACTCCTCCCCCGAATCTGCCGCAAAGAACGGTGCAGCCCCCCTCAAGACGGCGACTCCAACCGCAAGGGTCGCCGCCGGCACCTCCGCTATCGCTATGGCCCCCAGAAACACCCCGAAGTTGTGCCTGTAAAGCTGCACGGCCGCGTCGAGGATGTCCCCGATGGTCCTCGGACGAAGCGACTGCGCCGCCGCTACGCTATCAGAGGTCGTCATCATCGCGCTCCTCGCCGGAACGGAGCCGTACACATGCTTGATTCGATTACTTCCACCTCAGTACCCAACTGGCCTCTAAGATATTCAGCTAATCTGGGCACGACCGGACGTTCGGTGGCATAATGGCCCGCAACAACAACGTTGATGCCCGCCATCCGTGCCGCGAGGGCCTCATCATGCTTGACCTCACCTGTTACCACCACGTCTTGGGATTTCCCCGCTTCGAGCAGGTGCGCTCCGCCGCTTCCCGGCACAACTGAGGCCAGCTCGACCACGGCCTCAGGCTCGCCGATAATCTGTACCTGCGCATCAAGCTTGTCGGCGACACCCTGAGCGAATGCCGAAAGACTCGTCGCAGCAGGCAGTTTGCCTGTTCGACCGTATCCTCGCCCGCCGGGCGGCTGCCCAAGCGGATAGACATCATAGGCCGGCTCCTCATAGGGATGTACGGCGCGCATTGCTGAAATCACTTGGGGGACAAGGCTGCGCGGGCATACCATCTCGAGCCGAAACTCCCGCACTTCCTCACGCCTCCCCGGCTCGCCGACAGCCGGGTGCGCGTTTCGACCGGGTTCGAAAGTCCCCGTCCCGGGCGCGAAGAACGCACAGCGCCCATAAGCCCCTATCCGGCCCGCCCCGGCGCTTGCCATCGCATCAATAACGGCCTCAACAGCGCCGTCGGGCACGAAAACCACAATCTTGGCGCTGTCGTTGCCGACCTGCAGGATGACCTGGGTCTCCTGCAGGCCCAAGGCGTCAGCAAGGGCGCAAGCGGTGCCAATTTCAGGTGCGACATCGAGGTTCGTATGTGCAACGAAGATCGCAACCCCGTTACGAGCCGCGTGCCACACGAGTGTGCTGTTTGCGTCAGCGGCGATTACCGAGGTCAGGGGCTTGAAGATTACCGGATGATGTGCGACGATGAGTTCAGCATTTGCCTCGCAGGCCTCATCGAGCACCTCGCGCGTGATGTCCAGCGTCACCAGCACCCGCTTCACAGTAGAATCGGCGTCACCGACCTGCAGGCCGACATTGTCCCATTCGGCGGCCCATGCTTGCGGGGCTGCCTGTTCAATTGTGCGGATAACTTGCTCTACTGTCAGTTTGTCAGGCCCCCTCAGGAGCAAAGGGAGATTTAATAATGTTATAAAAGACGGATTGCTTGACGGGTGGCCCCGTGCCGCCTATAATTAGTGGGTTCTTTCCTGAAGCAAAGCTGACGTTTTTGGTGTGGGAGGTCGTCTGGACGATGCCGCTGTATGAGTATGAGTGCACCAAGTGCCATAAGCATTTCGATGTGTTCCATGAAGTAGGTGAGAAGAAGCGGCCGCGTTGCCCGGAGTGTGGTTCGCCGTCGCGGCGAGTGTTCCTGCCGGTTGGGATTATCTTTAAGGGACCCGGCTTTCATGTCAACGACTACGGCCGTGGCAACGGCGGCAGGAATGGTGATAGAAAAAGGAAGTCTGAAGGCGCTTCTGAGAAAGCTGAAAAGACAGCTAACACGAAATCATCAAAGAAAGATGATTGAAGAGGTCGGAACACCCATCCTTCGTGCCGTTATTCAGCCCCCTGGCCGTCCGAGGAGCCGTGTGGTGAACCCCCTGTAGCAAGGAGCGCGACTTTCTCTTGCGTGGCGTCCTGGCGGGACAGTTCCCCAGCGATCCGGCCCTCGTGCATAACGAGAATCCGGTCGCTCATCTTCAGGATTTCGGGTAGTTCCGACGAAATCATGATGATACCGACTCCGGACCGTGCAAGCTCACGCATCAGTTCGTGGATTTCAGCCTTGGAGCCGACGTCAATTCCGCGTGTCGGCTCGTCGAATATCAGAACGCGCGAGCGGGTGAACAGCCACTTGGCCAGGACGACCTTCTGCTGATTTCCGCCGCTGAGATTGCGCGCAAGCTGCATCAGGGACGGCGTCCGGATTGCCAGCTTCGCAACAAGCTCCTCAGCAGCCTTTGTCTCCTCCCTGCGCCGGATGAAGCCCAGGGTGCTTACCTCCCCGAGGTTCGCAAGCGTCATGTTGTCCTTTACCGCCATCCCGAGGATAAGCCCTTGGAGCTTGCGGTCCTCGGTCACAAGGCCTATTCCATGGCGGATGGCGTCTACCGGCGAGCGGATATCAACCCCCTGACCGTCAAGGAATATACTTCCCGAGTCCCGGCGGTCAGCCCCGAAGACCGCGCGCGCCATTTCCGTCCGACCCGCTCCGACAAGCCCGGAAACGCCCAGGATTTCCCCCCTGCGCAATTCGAAGGATATATTTTCGAGCACACCGGAGCGCGAGAGGTTCTCCACCCGCAGCACCACTTCGTCGGTTGCGGCCCCGGTGCCGCCGACCTCCGCTGGCAACTCCCGGCCGACCATCATCCGCACGAGCTCGGGGGTGTCTACATCACTTACGGGCCTGGTGGCCACGTGTTTGCCGTCCCGGAGCACCGTCACGCGGTCGGCCACATCGAAAATCTCCTGGAGACGGTGGGAGATATAAATGACGCTGACACCTTGCTGCTTGAGGGCTCGAATCTGTTCAAAGAGCATCCTCAGCTCGGTCTCGGTGAGCGTTGCGGATGGCTCGTCCATTACAATTATCCGGGAGTCCATGGAAATCGCCTTCGCGATTTCGACCATCTGCCGCTGGGCGGTGCTGAGGCTCTGGACCGAAGCGGTCGGCGAGACGACGGCGCCGACGCGCCGGAGGAGCGACTCAGCGTCTGAGCGCATTCTTTTCCAGTCAATAAAGCCCAATGCCACCTGCGGCTCCTGTCCGAGGAAGATGTTCTCGGCGACGGAGAGCTGCGGGACGAGGTTGAACTCCTGGTAGATGGTCGCGATACCGGCGGCCATTGCATCGTGAGGGGAGTGAATCTCCAGCGGCTCGCCGTTGAGCAGAATCCTGCCATCGTCGGCGTGCTCGGCGCCGGAGAGGATTTTCATCAGGGTGGACTTGCCGGCTCCGTTTTCGCCGACCAAGGCATGTACCTCGCCTCGCTCGACCTCGAGGTGCACGTGGTCGAGCGCCCGGACGCCCGGGTAATCCTTGGTGATGGATTGCATGGTCAGGAATGCACTCGGTCTCATAAATCCTCCCATGCAAACAACGCGCGAGGATATATCCCCATCCCTGCGGGAGCGTTTGGCAATCATCCCGCGGGGGTCTGCTTCAACTTCTCGATGCGCGCCGCAGCGATTTCATCCTCCGGCCGCAGTTGCAGTATCTTCTTGTACTGGGCGATGGCATCGTCCTTGCAACCAATTCGCTCCCATGCTTGCGCCAGTGCGTAGCGGACAGCAATCTCGTCCCTACTGACGGACACAAGTTCGCTGAAGGCGGCCTGCGCCTTCTCTGCATCGCCAAGCTTCTCGTAAGCAATCTCCATAGCGATAAGGAGGGCAGGGTTCGGCGGCCCGGGCGCCTTGAGCCGTTCCAGTTGCGTGACTGCTTTCGGTAGTGTCCCACTCGTCAGGTGTATTTGCACCAGCGAGTCATAGGCGAGGCTGCTCTGAGGCACCTCGGACGCCACACGAAGCAGGGCGTCCTCGACGTATTCCTTCTGGTCCCCTTCATCAGCGAGCGCAACGAGGGTCGCAAAAGCCGCCATGTCGTCCGGGTATAAGCGAGCTGTTTCCCCGGCTTCCCAGACTGCTTCGTTGTACCGACCCGCCTCCCGCAACATCAGCGCGAGGGCGAGCCTGCGCTCTGAATCAGCGGGGTTAATGAATACGGCACGCCCGAGGGCGGCGATAGCCCCGTCGCGGTCGCCAAGGCCGATGTACGCCTGCGCGAGGAGGGCAAGAGCTGTTACATCGTCGGGCTGCTCCTCCAGTAGCTGATGGCATAATGCGGTTGCTTCCTGGAACCGCTTGGCCTCGTTGAGGGCGTAAACCTTGCCGAGCCTGAGCGCGCGATTGTCGGGTCTCGCCGCCAGCAACTGGTCCAGGCCGTCCAACGCCCCAGCCAGATCGCCCTCCTGGACGTACAGGTCCACCAGCTTATGGTAGACCAAGTAATTGTCGGGCTGGCGGCGGACGAGGTTCTTACACTCGGCGATGGCCCGCTCCAGGTGACCAAGCTGGCCGTACAAACGAATGATGTTAGCGTGAATCGTCGTGTCGGATGGTGCGAGACGAAACGCCGTTTCCAGCTCCTGCAGCGCCTCCTCTGGCTTGCCCATGGCCTCGAGTGTTTGCGCAAGGGAGAAATGAAGCTGCGCGTTGTCGGGTTCTTGTTCAATTATATTGCGATAAGCCGCAACCGCCTGGCCGAACTGTCCCTGCTCGGCGGCAACTTGCGCAAGTGCACCGGCTATCAGGATGCTGTCCGGGTGCCTTTTCCTGAGGGTCGCAAGGTCCTTGACGGTCTCCGCGGGGTCTCCCTCAACCTGTAGCGCCATCAGCCAGGCGCCGACGGCGGTCTTATTCGTGGGGTCGCGGTCTACAACCCCGCCGATGATACGGGATGCCTCTTGCGGCTGGCCGAGCTTTTGGCAGGCATCAATCAGTCCACGATACCCCAGTTGCTCATCCGGCGCCGCATTCATCAGGCGCTGGTAGTACTCAGCCGCGTGCCGGTAGTCGCCCTTGCCCGCGTAAGCGGCGGCGATACCGGCAAGGAGCCACGCATTATCCGGTTTCTTGGCCAGCAGGCTCAGGTTCAGCTCGATGGCTTCTTCAAAGTTCCCGCGCGCAGCCTCTACGTCGGCCAACCGGGATATCAGAAGCGCCTCGCCCGGATGCTTCTCCAGTAAGCGCTTATACTCCGTCACGGCTTCGTCGTACCGGCCGGCCTGTGCAAGGATTCGGCCCGTGTCCGCCAGGTACGCCAGGTTGTCCGGGTCAATGCGCTCGACCTCCCGCATCTGCTCCAGCGCCGCATCAGTCCGACCGAGCATGGCGTAGAGCTGGGCCAGCTTCCAGTGCGCCGCGGCACTGTCGGGAGCGACATTGACCGCGCGTTCAAGCTCCAGCAAGGCATCGGAAAGAGCCCCGTCTTGCACCAGCAGCTCCCCCAAGGCGATATGTGCGGCCACATGGCGGGGGTATGCAAGTGCTATGGTCTGGAGGGCTTGCTTCTGGAGCTGAACGTCGCCTGTCTTGGGCGCAACCTGGGCGATAGCGGTCAGCGCATCGAGGTTCTTGGGGTCTATCAGAAGGACCTTCTGGTACTGGTCTATGGCATCCTGGTATTTTTCCTGTCTTACGAGGATATTCCCCAGTACCATGCGCGCTTGCAGGAGGTTCGGATTTATCTTAAGCGCCTCCCTGCAATACTTGGCGGCGGCGGCATTATCGCCCAGCTCCAATGCACATGTGGCGGCCTTCAACCGCAGCTCAATCTCGTCGGGATGCAGGTGTATCAGATACCGCAGATGCCGCAGAGCAGGCTCAAACTTATGCTGGCTGATATACAGACCGACGAGCGTCCGCCGCACGAATTCCGAGGCCGGGTCAATCTGGCTGAGCCGCTCGTATCTTTGCAAGGCCTCCTCGGCCAGGCCGAGCTGTTGATACACCTCTGCAACAGCCGCAAGCACGGCCGGATCATTGGGAGCCTGCACCTCCAGTTTCTGAAACTGCTCCAGTGCCTCGTTGAGTTTTCCCGAATTCTTGAGGAGGTTGCCGAGGCTGGCACGTGCACGCAGGTCATTGGGGTCGAGCTTAAGAGCCTGCTTGAGATGATACTCCGCCTGTTGCATATCGCCTTGCTTGACGTAAAGTTCGCCGAGCTGGTAATGAATTTGACCGCTGTCAGGCGAGAGATGGGATGCGTCGCGGAGGGTATTGATGGCGTTCTGGGTATCACCGAGCCGGGCGTAGCAAAGGCCTATTCTGAACAGGGTCTCGGGGTTACCGGGGACGAGCTTATCGGCGCGCTTGAGCAGCTCAAGGGCGTCCTTAGGCTTGTTTTGGTCCATGTAGACCATTCCGAGACCCCGCAATGCGTCCACGGCATCCGGCTGAAGCTGCAAAACCTGGGAGTAGTAGCGTTCCGCCTCCCCCAACTGCCCCTTGTTGTGATAGGCCAGGCCCAGATTAAACAGGGCATCAACGCTGCGCGGGTCAATCTTAAGCGCCGCCTTGAATGCCTCGATTGCCTCATCGTAGCGCCCTTCCTGTGCGAGCTGGCCGCCCTTGTCGGTGAGTGCCTGGGTGCTTGGGCCATCGGTCGCGGGGGCCGGCGGCGTCTGTGGTGCAGCCATGCCCGCCGCAGCAAGCAAAAATATGGCGCCGGCCAGCAACAGCCTGACGTAAAAGGCAGCCCTCGGACTTGTTATCGTTGGTCCAATCACTGTCCGTAGACCTTCTTCGGGTCGAAGATTCGCTTTGCAATCACCGTAACAGTTCCGTCCCTTCCAACCTCGCGATAAAAGCAGCTCCTGTAGCCTTCATGGCACGCCGCGCCGACTTGCTCCACCTCAAACAATAGGGTGTCTGCGTCACAGTCAACCAGGACCCGCCTGACCTTTTGAACATGCCCGGAGGTCTCGCCCTTGGCCCACAGCTTGCGCCGCGAGCGGCCCGGAGGGCCTCCTGGTTCATGTAGCCGACCATGAGGACCTCCTTTGTCTTGTAGTCCACAATCACCGCGGGCACGAGGCCGTCTTTGTCGGTTTTGATGATGTCGAATAGGTTTTCTGCCACTGGAGCCTCCTTATGTTGAACTGAGCCTCACCCCCTGCCCCCCTCTCCGTTCCGGAGAGGGGGAACCTGAGGCATACATGTCACGAGCCGCACACCAAGCCGTTCCCCGTCTACGTCTCGGAGAGGGGAGAGCCTGAGGCGTACATGTCATAGGCCGCACGCTAAGTCGTTCTCCCCTCTCCCGCAGGAGAAGGGGGCGA
>JALGUK010000435.1 GCA_029820875.1 Candidatus Zipacnadia bacterium | reverse complement strand
GAGCGACGCCGACGCATCGTTACCCACGTCGCCCACAGCCACGAGGAAGCCGAGCAGTGGGATCTGGCGTATTGGCAAAACCTCCCGCCGCACCAGCGGATGGCGGCGCTGGAAAACATGAAGCACACAATGGAAGAAATCCATCGTTCACGCAGAACCGCCTCCGAGAAACGAAAGCGTCAGCAAGCAGATTAGACTCCTCGCTGCATGGCTTCAGGACAGAGAAACGTCACAGTCACACCGTTCCTTTGGAGCGCCTCCCTGAAATCCCACCAGTCCGTGTCCGTCGCGTTAAGGATTGGCGGGTTCTCCCCGCTGGCCAATGCCACAGCCACAAACTTCCTATCATCGCGGTCGAATCCAGCCAACTCCGGATCACTAGGAAACTCCGCGAAGTTGTCGCCGTTGTCCGGAGTGGGCGTTATGCTTACCTTCCTACAGTGGGTGGTGTTGGCTTGATTGTCGAAAACCCACTTGAAGAAAGCACTCCCGAAGCCCGGGCCGCCAGCATACGACAGGCCGCTGCCGACGTACTCCCGCACAATGAGCCCTTGGTCGTCAAGCAGGAGAATCCGTTCGCTCTTGACCCCGCGAAGCGCCTCCATTGAGGCAGCAACACAATCAGGCCCAACGTGGTCGGCCTCTCCGTTAGCGGTCTTGGCGACATTTGTATCAACGACGACCTCATTCATCTCTGCTGCGCCTTTTGTCTCTCAAGCTGGGCTTCGGCCATCGCAGCCATCTCGCCAAACTCGTCCCCAAAGAAATCTCTAGGCCAGTTTGCAATATTTCCGTACATATCCACGTCTAATCGCACGAGCCTGGAACGCCCGCCGACTTCGTCGCAGAAGTAGAGCTCCACGTCTTGTGCCCCTAGACCATTGTCACTCTCGGCAAGCCGGCGCTGAATGCGGCGTAGAAGGTGCTCACTATGGCTTTCAAGTATGATCTGGACCTTACGCTTCTCTATCGCATCACGGAACACGTCGGCCAATCCCGCTTGAACGGATGGGTGGAGATGGATCTCCGGCTGCTCAAGGAGCACGGTGGAACCCTCTGGCACGTAGTAGCAGATCGCCAGTACCGGCAAAATCTGAGAAACGCCGAAACCCACGTCCGTGATAAGCACCTCTGCCGCAGAAGGGCTTTTCTTGACCCAGACTTGGTAGAGGTTGCTATCCTTTGCGATGCGCTCAACCCGGAAACTGTCTATCAAGCGCAGTTCGTGAAGCCAGTAGGCGACGTACTCTTCCACTGAAAACCGCCTGTGTCCTTTTCCACGGGAAATCTTCTTTCCCCGCACGCGCGAAGCCAGCAGTGCTTCAATGACCTTTTCCCCTCGTGGACCCATATCCGCTGGCTCTTCTCCAATCCACGGGTACTGCCGCTTGGGGTACTCCCGGAGGGGACCCAAGTAATAGATGTGCTTAAACAAATCTTCAAGCGCAAGCTGAAAATCTGCCAGGAACTGCGCGTTTTGAAAGTAACCGCGGACCTGGTCGGGGAAACCGTAGCACTTCGACGGTTCAGGCAAGGCCCAAGCCCGTCCCTGAAATCGCTTGAACTTAAAATCACTCGGCTTGGCATAGAGATCGTACTGGCTTGGCTTGTTAGGCTTCTGCTTCATGCCAAACTCACGTTCCGCGAAGTGATACGCCATCTTCGCTACCGTTCGCCGCCCCGCCTGGTTTTGGCCCACCTGCGCCTCAAAGCCCATTCGCTTGCCGGAGAAAACTGGAACGCGCTTCTGCTCTGGGTCCGAAACCTCGATGGCCTTCGGAAGATCCCAAAAGAAAGACCAAGCCATGGGCTCCGACACGTCATGCCCGTGCACTACCTCCTGGAAAGAACCCAACCCAACAAGGGTCCTCTCATCTCCGAAGTTCAGCACCTGCTTGCGGTCAGGGGATTCAACTGTCTGCTTGAGCATCAACAGGAACTGCAAAATGCTCGTCTTGCCGGAACTGTTCGAGCCGAACAGTCCCGTGAAAGGCGCCAAGCGCATGCCGCTTATCTTCCGCCATGACTTGAAATTGCTTAGGCTCAATTGT
Source organism: Candidatus Zipacnadia bacterium (assembly GCA_029820875.1). Next base: position 245 of record JALGUK010000435.1, on the reverse strand, counting down.
CCGATCATCGCCTGAGCCCCCAAAGAAACAGTACCGAAAGAGAGAACAGCAGCATGCCCCTTCACGAGGGCAACACCACAAACCCTACCAGCAACCCGCCGGGCCGTCAATCCGAAAGACCAGCGCATTACCCTATTCCTCCCTTGCAGTTCGGCTGAATCCCGCCCTATAATCGGCCATCGGTTCGGGCGGCGAGGGAGCGGAGGCCGCCGAACCTCGGTGAAGAAAGGTGTCAGGCACCTTTG
>JALGUK010000434.1 GCA_029820875.1 Candidatus Zipacnadia bacterium | reverse complement strand
TTTCAGGTACGGCAGGCCCTCTTGGCCGTATCGGCCCAATATCTGAACGGCTGAGATGCAGACATCGGGCTGCTTGTCCTCGAAAAGCCAAGAGATAGCCTCGGCAATGCTTCCGACGTCTAACGTCACTTCAGTCACAATGCCATCCACTTTCTCGCCCAATGCACGTAGCGCGGCCGCGGCCCTCTGACGTACGGGGTAGAGCTTGATAATATGAGGCCCGGGCCCCACATCGCTGACGGCGATTCCCGAGTAGCGGTCCGTCAGCGCTGCTCGCAGTGCACCCTTGGAGGCTGAGTCTTTGATTTCATATAGCCCGCGAGCCGCTGCCTCCCGCATGAACCCGCGGGGATGGTGCAGAAGTATCTTCGCCAGTTCCTGAGCGACGCGCCTGTCTCCAGCTTGGCCGAGGGCCAGCGTGAGTCGCTGCCGCAACGCAGGGTTGGTGGCCTTATCACGCGCGGCGGCTATATCCTTTGCATCCACCGTATGGCCAAGCACTCCAATCATCTGTAATTGGATGTATCCGCTGTCAATAGGACCGCCCCCGGGCCCGAAGCCCGGGTAGCTTGGGTCTGCCATCTCCTTTTTCAGGTACTCCATTAGGCCCTGCAAGCGCTGTTGCGAAGTCATGGTCTTGTCGAAGTAGAACTTCTGGAGTTTGGTCAGGTCGAAGAAATGGGGTTTCGAGTTCGCACCCTGCGGTTGCGCCTCAGTCGCATCGGGGTCACGAGCAGCCACCGCGGTATGTGGCAGTACGGGAGGCATATCTGCGCCGGAGTCGAGATGAGACTGCTGTGCGGGGCCTTTGGCCATCGCGCCTTGGTTGCTGGTGGGGTGTAGCCGGCACGCGACGCCGAGGGCCAACCATGATGCGACAAGCAGAACGAACATTCTGATTTTCATCGCTCACCCTCCCAATAGAAGCTCTCAGTCTTACCACCACGGTGACTCTTCGTGGTTAAACTGATGGCCCGGTGCGGCCCAGTCGTAATCATCAACGGTGTCGACGGTCAATTGGGCTGCCGAGCGAATAGCGCCGCCTGACACGGGTCTTGGCACGCCATCTCACCGCGAGGCCGTAGGGTGTACCCGTTGGTGCTGGGACTTTTTCGCAACGTCGGGCAGAAGGCCAGGATCGATTCGATACAACTCGGCGCGCGCTACGTCCTGAATCAACGGGATACCCTTGTCCCGTCGGGGACTGACACAGCTCCCGCTCGGGATGACGGTTGGATCGGTCAACAGCTCGTTGAGCAATGGAACGGCGTCGCGGTTTAGCGCATGCCCATACGCCCGCACAGCAACCCATCGGATAAACGGCTCCCTCTGGGTCAAAACAATCTCCTTGAGGGCTCCTCCCACTGACCTATCTCCCGCCATCCCGAGCGCGAATAGCAGCCACCTTCTCCATTCCCCTTCGGCGTCCTGCCATTCGGCACGGAGGACAGGCAGAGCCGCCTTGCCGATGTAGGAGATTGCGAGAAGAAATTGATTCAGTCGAACGAATCTCGGCGGCGCATAAGCCAGCCAGCTTCGGGATTCATCCCCTTTCCACTCGACCTCCCGTTTGAAGCGGGCGAGTATCCATGACGTCCGTAGAGTGGGGTCATTCTGAGCGCACCTACCAAGCAGTTTGGCAACCGACCCAGCCAGCACAGCGTTGGATTCTTTAAGCGCTCTCCTCATCGCATCCATTTCCTGTTCAGTGAGAGGGCGAGGGGGCGTTCGGTTCTCGAGGCGGCTCAGGACCGAAGTTCGCACGGCCGTCTCCTCATCCCCCGTAAAGAGAAGGTCGAGTAGCAGCCCTGTAGCATCCGGCCCGGCTATGCCCCCGAGTACCCACGCCAACGCGCTGATTGATGTCTCATCAGCGGTCTTGGTCGCTTGCCGGATTGCTGGTAGAACAGCCGCTCCACGAGCCTGCAGCTCCTCTCGCATGGTCTCTGCACTTGCATGATCGTAATGGGCGACAGCCGAGCAGAACTCCGTGACGAGTTGTGCCGGTGTCATCGGCTTCAGCGCGCCGGAGTTGGCGCCTCGCGCCTGGGCGCACAGGCTTGCCGTAGTGATGAGAGCCGCAAAGCACATCAGTTGCTTGTGTAGCATCTTGACAGTAATAAGCCCCAAACTGTGGCCTTATTAACCCGCGCGTTATGGTGCAGCAGCGCACCATCCCCACGTCCAGTGCGGTCGAATGTACCGGAGGCGGTCATCCCACTACGGCTCTGGTGGGGGTGGAGGTCCGGCACTCCCCGATTGATGCCCAGGACTGGCCCAGTCTTGGTGGTCCGCCGACCCTGCGATCCACTCGGCCTGGGTATGGAGGGTATAGTCCTGACAGTCCATCATTGTATCGCCATCAGTGTCCAGAATCCCAGCGACGAACAGGCCGCCGTTCACAGGATTCTCCGGTGTGCCCCCCAGTTCAGGCTCGTCGTCGTCCAGCAAGTAGTCGCCGATCCCTTCATCAGCATCATTGTTCGGATCCCGATCACTGTTTGCGCCCCAGAGAGCGATCATGTCAAGACGATGTTGTTCCTCGTGGCGATAGATGTTGGCGTAAAAGTCGATCCTCTCCGCTCTATCCCAGCAGCCATACTGCGAGGACTCGTTCGCTTCGGCACAAATGTAGGCAACCCAGCCTGTACCAGGAGCAAATGTGCAATAACCTGGTTGCCATAGGTTGCGAGGGTCTGCTCCCATCGGTGTAGCGGGCCTGCTCCTGCTCTGATTGATGCACCTGATAACCTCCTCGAGTGCCTCCTTGCGTTCTTTCTCAGATTCCGGGAGATTGTCAAGCGCTCTTTGCACGTATGGCACGACGCCCTCTCCGTAGCTGATAAGCATCTGGACAATTGCATGGTTCTTTATCGCCTCTGGAGTCTTGACGCCCGTCTCTCCACGCACCCAGTCAGACCAGTGCCCCACGCCGCTGCCGGTCAATTGACTCATCAGGTACAAGGCTGACTGCTCCAGCCCTGTGATATGGCCCCGTCTCATGTCCTCCAATACGACGCCCTTGTAAGCCTCCTCGCGCATCCGCCAGTCGAAGCGGCGCGGATTGCCCGCCAGAGCTATGTTACGGAGCCGCTTGTACACCTCTGCATTGCTATGCCACTTGGTCAGAGCTTCAATCGCCGAAGTGACCACACTTGCGTACTCGCCGTCCTCGTAAATGTACCTTTCGTTGCGTGGCCCTCTTCTCTCGTAACGGGTAAGTACGTGGGCCACGAAAGCCTTCGCCTCGTCCGTGTGCACATCACCGAGCGCGAGCAATATCCCTTGTCTGACGTCGTTGGGGAGTAAGGCCTTAGCGCGGGGCTCCCGCCAGAAGGCTTGCTTGATAGGCCCGATGCCCTTGGCTCGCGCCAAGTACGCAATTCTTCGCACCGCCGCCTCCCGCACTTTGTGGTGTGGACTCTGAAGGTATTGCCTGAGGTCAGCAACAGTCGTCGCCTGCTGGATTTCCGGCGGGATCGTAGCATCCTCTTGGAATCCATAATCGGCTGGCTGCTTTGGCGGGGGTGTGCTGGTGGGGTTGCCAGCAGGCTCTGCCGTTGCGATTGCTGCGCGGCGAGCGCCGTCATGCTCCCTGGAGGCAGTAACGGCGGGAGCAGGATTTTGGGGTGGTAGGGTCTTAGTCGGCGCTCTGACCTTACATCCCATGCACATGAGCAAAAGGAGAAGCATTGTCATGCTTTTCGTCATAGTCATGGTGGCGGCGCTCC
>JALGUK010000433.1 GCA_029820875.1 Candidatus Zipacnadia bacterium | reverse complement strand
AGTGGTGAAGCGGTCGAGCGCCTCAAGCAGGCGCTTTGCGCTGTTTGGGCCTGAAACGTCCCTCAGCGCCCGTGCCGCGGCGCAGCGAACCGCGTTCTGTGCATCCTCAAGCCCGCTTTCGATGATTGGGACGGCCGCAGGGTCCTTCAGGCTGCCGAGCGCCCGCAGAGCCATGCGGCGGACGATAAGGTTGGGGTCCTTGACAAGCGGCGCGAGGTTGGAGACAGCCGCATCGGTCTTTCCTTCGATAATCTGCGCCAGGACGCGCATTTTCGCTATGGAGTTGCCGCCCTTAAGCGCTGAGAGGGGTTGAATGGGGAGGTTGCTGCGGTCAAGGTACATCGCATCATCGGCCAGTGCGATAGCGGTGGGCACGCCCCGCTCCTGGTACGGCTTCCAGTGGGATGCGAAGGGCGAAGACGTCAGGGGCGAGACCTCCGTCTCGGTGTCCCGGGCCGCCCACAGGAGGTTGTCCAGGGTGCGGACCTGGAACGGCCCTCCGGCTCCGCCATAGACTATCAATTCATCCACTATGCCGTCGCGAATCCACCCTTCCAGGTCCAGGTAAATGCGCCCTGCGGTCAGCATGTAGTAGGGCACGTTCCAGGGCTGGGGATAGTTCGGTTCACGGGGGTTCACGAACAACCCGAGTTTCTTGCCGTGAGCGGAAAGGGCGCTCTTCAGCTCCCGCATGAACTCGGTTACGTACTCTCCGCGCAGCGCATACCACGCGTACTTGTCAAACGGCTCGGTGCGGATGTCCACTCCGTAACGCCGCTTGAACTCCTTGACTATCGGCTCGCTGAAGCCGAACTCGTCCTCAAAGCGCATGCTGAAGTTCTCGCAGTAGGTCAAAAACACCATGCCGTCGTAGCCGGTATCCACTACATTGCGGACCAGCAGGTCAACAAGAGCACGCCGGGCCTCCGGGTAAGCCAGCTCGATAGGCCCGCCCTGACGCCTGAAGCCGTGCCGGTCTACCGGAGCCCACTCGGGATGGTCTATCCGCAGGCGTGACTCCGCCTGGTGGGGGAACTCGCCGCAGCCGCCGACGTCCGGAGGTGCGCCCCAGTCAAAGAGCGAGCCAACGCCCCAGATTTGCATACCGCGGTCGTGAGCGGCCTTGACCGCGAGACGGTCGGTACCGACCGTCTCGATGAGATGACGCTCCCACTTCCAGAAGTCGAAGTACCGGCAGTTCTCCGCGCGAATATCGCACGTCTGTGCCCATGTGGCCGCCTCCAGGCCACGCCAGTAGATGCGGCGGACGCCGTAGGTGCCCTTGAGCAAGTCGAAGGAGGCCTCGATTGCGGCAGAGGAATCAATCGGCAGCCACTCGCTGACCCAGTGATTATCGCCGGTGCTGATGTAGCAGTCGATGATGGGAGAGGGCGCCTGGGCCGCGGCACTTCGAGCCGCCGGGACGCCAAGAATTGCGATTACGAAAGCCGGGCATGATAACAGCGCAAATTTCATTGGTGCTCCCTCCAAGTCGGACACGTGCTGGTCTGTACCTGGCATATTCCTTCGGCCCCATGCTTTTCCCTTTTGCCGCAGGCATTGACAGGCGGGACGAATGACAGTCCACACGCACAGAACGCGGCTCGCGAAGGATATTGTTCGAGCGGTGCCGAATTATCAAGAGGCATGGCGGCCCGCCGTAAACATGAAGGCGATGGTGTGCCCATCTGAGCCTGAAGGAGGAAACGTGGATGCCGTTCAGCTTCGTCTGTAGATGCAGTCTTGTACTGGTGGTGACAATGATGCTTTCTGTGGGGCTGGCAAATGCCCAGGAACCCCTCGGCTTTGAGCTTGACCCTCGCTTCGCGCCCGTAATGCAGGGCCTGTCCGCCGGCTCGCTCATCCCGATGGAAGACGGCCGCCTGATGGCATTGACAAGCGATAATGGCGGAACGGTGCGCATAAGCGAGGACGACGGCAAGACATGGACAAAGATTGCCACGATGTACGACGGGCCCGAGCCGGGCCGGCTGACTAAGGACTATGAGTGCGGGACAGGGATTAGGACCAAGAGCGGGGTGCTCATCTGGGTTTACCGCGACTTCGAGAACTTTCACTGGCAATGGGACAACGCCACGGGAGAAGCGGTCAACCCGCGCCTGGACGTATGGGCCATTCGGAGCCTTGACGGCGGCAAGACCTGGGTTGACCATCAGCTTGTGTCCGACAAGTACTGTGGCTCCCTCAACGACATCATCCAGACAAGCGGCGGCAACATCGTCATCCCCGTCCAGCGATACGTGCCCGACCCCGGGCGGCACCTTCAGTGCACCTATGTGTCCA
>JALGUK010000432.1 GCA_029820875.1 Candidatus Zipacnadia bacterium | reverse complement strand
ACCGCCGCGCTGGCGGAGCGGATGATATCCAATGACTACCTGCGCGACCTTATGCCCCGGTACTGGGAGGAGTCCGGCGACACCGAATGCACGCCGCTTCCTGCGTTCGTCGAGGCGGTCATCGCACCCGAATACGATGACGGGGCCGTTACCGTGCTGTGCAAAAAGAAGAATCTGCGTGTCCTGCGGCTCGCCGACTGGAAGCCGGAGGGCTATGAGCGCGCCTGGGACTTCCGCCGCGTCCCGGGCGGGCTGCTTCTGCAGGAGCGCGACAGCCGGAGCGTGCAGCCCGAACAATTCCGGGTCGTCACCAAGAAGCAGCCGACGCAGGACCAGCTCCGTTCGATGGTCTTCGCCGACCGTGTCGCCAAGCATGTCAAGAGCAACGCGATTATCCTTGTCAAGGGCACTGCAACCGTCGGCATCGGGGCAGGCCAGATGAGCCGCGTGGACTCCACCCTCATCGCCGCTCGTAAGGCCGGCAAACGCGCCCAGGGGAGCGTGCTGGCGTCCGACGCCATGTTCCCGGCACGCGACGGCATAGACGCCTGCGCGAAGGCCGGCGCAGTTGCCATCATCCAGCCCGGAGGCTCTATCCGGGACGAGGAGGCGATCGCCGCCGCCGACGAGCACGGACTCACTATGGTCATGACCGGAATGCGCCACTTCCGGCATTAGCGGCAAAAACCCAGCAACGGCAAGCTGGCGGCCGAAAATGCCGTGAGCAACATCCAACAACCAAGGAGAGCGAACAAAGATGGAGCCGGAGGAAGTACGTGCCAAGCTCAGAGGGCCTTTTGTGCCTTTACCGACATTCTACAAGGAGGACCTTAGTCTCGATCTGCCCGCGCTCGCTGAATACGTGGAGTTCCTTTGCGACGCGGGAATCCCGGTGGTCTCGCCTCTGGGTACTACGGGCGAGTTCTACCTCCTGACACCGGAGGAGCACCGCGCAGTCGTCAAGACCGTGGTCGAGGCCGCAAGCGGGGATACCATCACCCTCGTCGGTGCATCCCACAGCTCGACCGCAACCGCGGTGGAGCTGGCGAAATTCGCCAAGGAGGCCGGCGCCGACGCCGCCCTGGTCACATCGCCGTATTACTACAACGAGGGCAGCGAAAGCATCGAGTACCACTACAGGACGGTCGCCGAGGAGGCCAAAATCCCGCTCGTCGTTTATCACAACTGGACAGCCTTCATCGAGGTTGATGTATTCGATCGCCTCGCCGACCACCCTTACATCGTGGGCATCAAAGAGGCAACAGGCAAGTACGCGCCCCTGCTTAACGAAATCATGGTAGTCGGCGATCGGCTGGCGGTCATCGGAGGCGGGAGCATGCGCTGGCACCTCGGGGGCTATGCGCTCGGCTCGCCCGGCTACTTTGTCAGCGTCGGGAACTTCGTCCCGCATGTCTCGCTTGAGTTCATCGCAGCCCTCGAGGCCAACGACTGGGCGAAGGCACGACACCTGGCGTTCAAGGTCGAAACGCCGTGGATTGACTGCGCCATCAAGAACCGTTTCTATCCCTCCCTTAAGGCCTCCATCGCCATGTTCGGGTACGGCAGCGAGTACATGCGCCCGCCGCTTAAGCCCATTACGGATGAGGGACGCGAAGAATTGCGGAAGGTTCTGACAGATGTCGGACTGTTGAAGTGATGGAAGGCTGTCATCTGCGCGAATGACCTATGAAGCCGCCATTTCGTATCTGGAGCAGTTCATAGACTACGAGCGGCTCATTCACGTCCCGTATACTGAAAGCGAGTTCAAACTCGAGAGGATGTTTGAACTCCTCAGGCACCTGGGCGAGCCGCAGCAGCGCCTGCGGTGCATCCACATAGCAGGCACCAAGGGTAAGGGTTCAACCGGGGCGATGATTGCGGCGATTCTGCAGGCCGCCGGGCACAGGACCGGCGTTTACTCGTCGCCCCATCTCGTCTCCTTCCGCGAGCGCATCCGCATTGACGGGAAGATGATTCCGGAGCCTGACGTCACGCGGCTCGTCGAGCGCATAAAGCCTGCCGTCGAGGCCACAGCCGAGCGCAAAGACGAGCTGGGCGCCCTTACGTTCTTCGAATTGTACACGGCGGTAGCGTTCCTGTATTTCGCAGAGCAGCGAGTAGACTGGGCTGTCGTCGAGGTCGGCATGGGAGGGCGCCTTGACGCCACCAATGTAGTCAACCCGGCCCAGGCTTACCTCGGAAGCACCCTCGCCGAAATCGCAACCGAGAAGGCCGGCATCATCAAACCGGGCACCCGGGTGGTTTGCGCGCCGCAGCAGCCGGAGGCGGCGGATGTCATCCGGCAAAGTGCGGAGACCTTGGGCGCGCCGCTCATTATGGCCCCGGACCAGTCGCCGTTGCTTGAAAGCACGGACCGCAGGCGGGATACCCGCGCTGTCATCCGCGTGGGTATGCTCGGCGCGCACCAGCTCCGGAATGCCGCCGTCGCGGTCGCGGCTATCGAGCAGTTGCGGGCGCAGGGGTACGACATCAGCGACGAGGCGGTCCGAGAAGGGCTTGCGAATGCCCGCCTGCGTGGGCGGTTCGAGGTC
>JALGUK010000431.1 GCA_029820875.1 Candidatus Zipacnadia bacterium | reverse complement strand
GGCTGGATGCTGATGGCCGCGTTTCCGCGTTTGGGACTCGGCACGGACATAATCGGTTTCATTGCCGCAGCAGCGGTGTTGGAGGCCGTTGCTTTCGGCCGCGACAGCACTCTTTCGCCGGCGGTCGCGGTCTTCGGCGGTATCGGCTGCGGGCTGGCGAAGTTCGCCTCGAGATGGTCCATTGCCGCCATCGGGTTGCCGGCCAAGTGGGTGGTAGCAGGCGTCTTTTCACCGACCTTGGCGTTACACGTCTTCTTCGGGGTCGTCGGGGGCTTGCTGGCCTGGCTGGTGCTGAAGGGCACCAGTCGGCTCCGGATACAAGGCGAATGACAATCCCACAAACCTATCTGCTAATGCCGGCGAAGCTGCTGTACCATTTCCTGCCCGGTCTTGGTTCGTAAAACTTTGATGGTGCGCGTCCCCTCCGCCCCGTTGGCGGACGCGCGCTGCTCCTGAAGGTTGACAATGTGGTCCGCGTCCCAGACGATGCGGAACTCCACGGTGTCAACCTTTATTCTCGAGCGTATGCCCTCCCCTCACGGCAGGTGAATTCCTCGAGGCTGAAATCGTGAAGGTCGGTCAACTTCGTGCCCTTGAGCGCTTCCTTCACCTGGCGATTCACCGATGCCAGCAGGTCTCCGAATATGCACCGGCCGTTGCAGGTTCGCCTGGCCAGCAGGCAGTCACTGGGCACAAATGGTCCGTCCACAGCCTCGTAGATGTCAAGCAGCGTTATCTCCTCGGCCGGTTGCGCCAGCACGAAGCCTCCTTTGGGGCCGCGCGCGGAGCGAACCAATCGCTCTTTACCCAAACGCTGAAGAACCTTCGAAAGGTGCGCATCCGAAACGCCCAGTGCCTCCGCCATTTCCTTGCACGAAACCGGGCTCTCCGCCCTGGTCGCCAGAATGGCCATCGCATGGATGCCCATTGAGGCCGCATCGGAAATTCTTAGGATGCTGGGCATGTCTTCCGCTCCTTTATGGTATTCCAATACCATAATATCAGATATTAGCCTCTTTGTCAAGGTTTTTTTACATTATTGATACAGGACATATTGCAGGACAGACGAAGGACACAACGTTTGACACGTCAGGAAGTGCAACGATGCTCACTACCTACCAGGTGCGGCTTCAGCCGAAAGAGGCGGAGAGCGAGCCTTCCAGTAGCGGGGAAAAGGCTTATGCACTGGTGTTGCGTTTGTGCCAACGGGCGGACCCATCATTCGCACGGCTCCTTCACGATGCCGATGGAGCAAAGCCGATTGGGGTCTGGCGCCCGCGTCCGGATGACACTTCCTCGGCGGACAACGATATTCACCTGCAGATAGCGACCCTCACCTCACAGGCCACACAAGTCATGGCGGTGGCGCTTCAGGAGGCAGCGACCAGCCCATACCGCCACCATCTGGCCGGCTCCCCTCTCCTTGTGGCGGGATTTGATACCACGATTCAAACCACTTATGCCGAGTTGCTCAACTGCAGGCCCCGAAGAAGCATAACCCTCAGATTCCTGTCGCCGACTACGTTCCGTCGCTCCGGCATGAACCTCGTTTTTCCCTCACCCGAGTTGGTGTTCGGCTCGCTTTTACGAAGATGGAATACATTCTCCCCCACATCACTGCCTGCACGCCTTCAGGACGAGTTCGAATCAATCATGGTCTCCCGTTACCGCTTGCAGACAACCCTTGTACGGTTCTCGGATTACAAACTTGTGGGATTTCTCGGAGAGATCTCCTACGAACTTCCGCGCAAGTGGCCGCGAGGCCTGAAACAGATGTGTACGGCTCTGGCTGCCTTCGCGGATTTCTCCGGAGTGGGCTACGACAAACTCCGCGAGGCACCTGAAGTTCCCCTACTTGTGCGTGCTCCCACAGGCAGCGGAAAGACCGAGGCCGCGGCGGCGCCCTTCCTGAGCCAGTTCATCTCAGGTGAGTGGTCCCTGGCCCCCAGGCTGATTTACGTATTGCCTACGCAGGCGCTGTGCAACCAGATGCACAAGCGCCTGCAGGGATATGCGCAGACTGTGGATGAGAAACTCCGGGTCGGCCTTCACCACGGGGCTCATCCGAGGGAGCCGATGTTCTTTGCGGACATCGTCGTCACGACCCTCGACCAGTTCATCTACGGCTATGCACGGGCAAGCTCGCACGTGGGAAAACACGTGGACATTCCCGCCGGCAGCATCGCTGGCAGCATGGTGGTCTTCGACGAGGCGCACATGTACCACGATCCTTTCACCTTCGCGATGTTGCGAGCTATTATCGAGATACTGCACTCCGCCCGCGTCCCGACGATCGCGATGACCGCGACGATGCCTCCCTCGCTTCAAAAGGACCTGTTCGAGAACACCGGCAAGGACCCCATCCTCTACGAGGCTCCCCGGGATGCGAAGCGGAAGATTAATCTGCACCTGGTCGAGGCGCCTCTTCTCGAGGACGAAGAGCCGGGCGAGAATGTCTGGCAGGAGCTGGGCGAGAGCCGCCGCGTGCTGATCGTTTGCAACACGGTCAAGCATGCCCAGGCGGTTTACGCCGCCGTTTGTGAGCGCCGTCCCGAGGCGTCCTCTATACTGGTCCACAGCCGCTTTACCGCCGGGGATCGGAGAGAGCATGAGGAGAAGGCCGTGTCCATGCTGGGCAAGAACGGAACGGGCGGAATCGTCGTCTCCACCCAGGTTTGCGAGGCGGGCCTGGACATCTCGGCGGACGTGGTGCTCACCGAAATCGCGCCCGCTGACTCCCTGGTCCAGCGTGCCGGCCGCTGCGCCCGCTGGGGCGGCGAGGGGAAGGTCGTGGTGTTCGAGGCCGACCACCGGCCCTATGAAGAGGAGTTCATCGAGGCGGCGCGCACCTATTTGCAGGACTACCCGCATCTGGACCTCACCGATTGGCAGCAGGTCTGCGACTTCGTGGCCGTCCTGGACTACCACGCCGACCCCGTCGCAGCCCGCGACAGCCTCCTGGACCTGTACGACGCCACCCTTTTCGCGGACCGCCAGCCTCAGAACATCGCGGTGCGGGAGGGCAAACCCGTGCAGGTGTTCGTAGGCACGGAGAAGGATCTGCAGGAGGCGGCATCCATCAGCCGGTTCCGGGACCACATCATTAGCCTCGATTACCGCTGGGCGAGCTATAGGCTCAAGGAGCTGGTGCAGAAAAAGGGCGGCGGCCTGGGCGAGGTCGAGTGGGAGCTTGATCCTAAGAAGGCGAGGAAGAAGCCTTTGCTCCTTGCAAAGGGGGAAGGCGGTAAGAGCGCCGACCTTCGGCCCTTCCGCACCTATCTGCTTGCTCCGGAGCACTATGACAGCCAAAGGGGGGTCATCACCGGTGCAGATGATGGCGGCGCCGGATGAACAGTATCGGGAACACATAAGCCGCACGCTTCAGCAGTGGCAGAAGCTGAAGCCGCGTTTCACAGGTGTCCTCGCCAGGCTCTTCGGGCAGAACGCCGACAGCGCCGTGGAGACGATGCTGCGATACCATGATGTCGGAAAGCTAACGAGACGATGGCAAGACGCAATCAGCAAAGGGAATAGCACTCCCACCCACGCCGCCCTCGGGGCCGCCGCCGTCTGGCTGCAACTTGAAGATGCCGGCGAAGATTTACGCAACGCCGCGGCGTTCGCTGTAGCCATCCATCACGTGGACAGGGGGCTGGTCGGCCACAACATCGAAAGCCCCGATGTTCAGGCGGTCCTGTCCGGCCTCGTGAATGACGACGGCGAGCTGCGCTGGCACGAAGACGCCTGGGAGGCGGCCGCGCCGTTCGACCTGACCCGCCTCACGGTGGAGACCCTGCATGAGATGGCCCGGGACCTGCGCACATGGTCAAGGGGAACGTCCTTCTGGCAGATGCACCGCAGGCGGCTTCTGGCCAGCGCTCTGCACCACATCCTGAAGGTCTGCGACAACCGCGCGGCAGCCCAGAGGAGGGACTTCACCGAGGAGAACGAGCAGAGCGAATTCGTGAAGACATTGATGGAAGGAGGGTTGGTGTGCTGACGCTTTATACGCCCGGAACCGGCTTTCCGGACCTCGAGGCCAAAATCGCCTTCGGGCTTGCCCGGGTGGCGGTCGAGGCGGGAACCGATGTCACGCTGCAGCCCCTGGCCGGCCTGTATCGCGTTGACGTTCAGTCGGATGCACAGGC
>JALGUK010000430.1 GCA_029820875.1 Candidatus Zipacnadia bacterium | reverse complement strand
CCGCGCGCGGCGCCGCCGGGGCACCTGCAGAAGTTAGCCGAGGGCATCCTGCCCTCGGTGCTCATTGCTCCGAATGTGCCCGCCGCCGTTGAACAGGCGCGCCGGCTGGCGTCGCCTGAGGATGTAATCTGCATAACAGGGTCCTTTTACGTGGTGGGGGAGGCAATCGAGAGCTTTCCCCGGCAACCTCCAAGGACGTGACGCCCATGCTGGATGAACGCCGCATAAATGTCAGCGAGTTGAACGATGACGAACTCGTCGCCGCGCTCAAGCGCCACGGGCTTAACATGACTCCGTACGAGGCCCGCAGGATTGCGCAGATGCTCGGCCGTGACCCCACGCTGTGCGAAATTCACATCTTCAACGTCGAGTGGAGCGAGCACTGCTCCTACAAGAGCAGTAAGGCGACCCTCCAGGAGTTCCTGCCCACATCGGCTCCCAATGTCATCCAGGGACCGGAGGAGGACGCCGGCATCATCGAACTGTGCCGCATCAACGGCCGGCGCTGGGGGCTGGTCATCGCCCACGAGAGCCACAATCACCCGTCTCAGGTGCTGCCGGTCGAAGGCGCCGCGACCGGAATCGGCGGGATAGTGCGCGATGTCGACTGCATGGGCGCCACCGTGATAGGCACCGCCGATCCCCTCAGATTCGGCGACCCCTACGGCAAGCACAAGGACCGCACGCGCTGGATAGCCGGGGGCGTGGTGGACGGCATCTGGCAGTACGGCAACGCCCTCGGGGTCCCGGTCCTTGCCGGTGATGTCGTCTTCTCGGACTCCTTCGACGACAACTGCCTCGTCAACGTGGTTGCAATCGGCATCGTGCCCGAGGACGAAATCGTCCACAGCGCGGTGCCGCCTGAGGCGGCCGATGAACCCTACGACATCATCGTGGTGGGGAAGCCCACCGACGACTCGGGCTTCGGCGGCTCGGCGTTCGCCAGTAAAATCCTCGACGAGGAGGAAAGGGAAGAGGACCGTGCCGCCGTCCAAGTGCCCGACCCATTCCTCAAGAACGTCCTCCTGATGCACAAGGCCAACGAGGATGTGCGCCGGCGTGCCAAAGAACTCGGAATCACCATCGGCATAAAGGACTTCGGCGGTGGAGGCTTCGCCTGCGGAACTTCCGAAATCGGTGCAGCGGGCGGTTTCGGCATGGAGATAAACCTTGATGATGTCCATCAGTCGCTGGAGGGACTCCTGCCGGAGGTCATTTGCTGTGCCGAGACGCAGGAGCGGTACGTGCTCGCTGTCCCCCAGCGCTTCACGGAGGAAGTCCTGCGCATCTACAACGAGGACTGGGACCTCCCGAACATCTACCAGGGGGCCTGCGCGCGTGTTGTGGGCCGCGCGATGCCTGACCAGACTTACAGGCTGATACACAAAGGTGTAACAGTCTGCGAAGCCCCCATCAAGGCGGTGACGTCCGGCATCTCCTACGAACGTGAGGCCCGGCCGCGTCAAGTGCATTTCTCCGAGCCTGATTTCCCCATGCCGGAGGACCTCGGCGCCGTGCTCCTGCAGGTCATTGCAGACCCCAATGTAGCTTCCAAGGAGCACATCTATCGCTTTTACGATACTGAAATCCAGGGGAACGCCGTCATCCGCGCCGGTGAGGCCGACGCCGGCGTCATCGCACCTTTTGAGGACCAGAAGGTCGGCGTGGCCCTCAGCGTGGACGGGAATCCGTTCTACGGGGCCATCTCCCCTTACTGGGGCGGCGCGACGGCGGTCGCGGAGGCGATGAGAAACGTCGCGGCGGTCGGCGCGGTGCCCTCCGGGCTGACCGACTGTCTCAACTTCGGCAATCCAGAAAACCCCGAGGCATTCTGGGAGTTCCGCGAGGCGGTAAGGGGCCTGGCCGATGCGGCCCGAAACATCCACCTGAAGGGATACGGCGATTCCCCGGTGCCGGTTGTCTCCGGCAATGTCAGTTTCTACAACGAGTCCGCCACCGGCAGCGCGGTCTATCCATCGCCAATCATCTGTTGCCTTGGGATTCTCGAGGACTTCAGCAAGGCAGTGACTCTCCAACTGCGTAGCCCAGGGAACGTACTCTACTTAATCGGCAAGCGATACGACGAGCTTGGCGGCTCACAGTACTACAGGAGCATCGCCGACAGCCTCGGGGCGAATGTGCCCATCGTGCGCTGGGAGGATGAGCAGGCAGGCATCTACACCCTCCTGCCACGACATCAGCAACGGGGGGCTTATCGTCACCGTCGCGGAGATGATGATGGGCGGGTGGGGCACCGGCACGCTCGGCGCGCGCATTGACATCGCGCCTGCATGCAACGGATTGCGTCCCGACAAGGCCCTCTTTTCCGAATCCAGCGGGTTCGTCGTCGAGGTCCAGCCGGACAAGGCTGATGCATTCGAGCAGTTAGCCCGCGCGACAGGGGCCTGGTGCGTCCGCATCGGGGCCACGACTGAGGAGCCGGCCCTTACGGTTGCGGTCGCCGGCGAACAACTGTTGGACTGCACGCTGCCGGACATGAAAGAGGCCTGGACAACGAGCCTGCCGGATGCTCTGAGGTAAAGGTGTGAGCCTGGCCGGAACCGGGAGATGAACCGGCGAGGCGTCTGTTGGAGTGAAAACG
>JALGUK010000429.1 GCA_029820875.1 Candidatus Zipacnadia bacterium | reverse complement strand
AGGTGGCGGCTGCGGTCCATTCGAGGACGTTGCCCACCTTGTCGGCCACGCCCGAGACGGTCAACGTCGCGGAGCCGTCGACGGTGTCCGCCGGGATGGCCGCCGTCCCGGTCCAGGTGGCCGACTGGTCGTTCGTCGTGCTCCCGGTGTGGGAAAGGGAGACGGAAACGCTGTTGCCGCCGGGAAGGCTGATGCTGCCGGAGACACCGCTGCCCGTGTCAATGCCCGCGATCGCATCATAGAAAGATACGATGGCCGTCACCGTTCCCCGGCCGGTCGGGTTCCCTGTCTTGCCAAGTCCCCCATTCCTTCGTCGCTATGGTTCTTGCTTCTCATCCCTCTCCTTGAGCCACGCTTCGATGCGTCCCCGCTGGTGCTCAAACTCTTCGGGCGTCATCATGTTGCTGCATGCCTCGCCGCCGCGGTAGACGCGCAACGCCAGTAGTGCATTTGACTTGACTTCGAAGTCAACATCGTCCAGCATCCTCCGCAACGTAGGCACGAACTTCGCGAGAACGTCTCGCGCGCTCGCCAGCACAGCGAGAATGGCGTAGCAACGCACATCCGAGTATTGGCTCCTCAGCGCTTGACGTATGCCTTCTTCGTCATTCGCGAGAAGGCTCCTCAGCATGGGAACGCTCGTCTCCCGAACACCTGTCGCAGCGCATTGCGCCAACCGAAGCACTCCCCTCTTGATCGTCGCCCGCTGTTGTTCGCTTATCTCCTCAGGCCGATCACTAACCAGCCCATTGAGCACATCCGGGGTCGACACAAAGGCAATAAGGAAGTCCCTTTCCTTCAGTCTCTCTGTTTGATCAGCCATGTCGGCCACTCGGTCAAACAATTGCACGGCCGTTTCAGTGACTTCGGGCTTCCCGGCAAACCGTCGGGCAGCCGGCCTGAACACATCGAGGGCCAACTGGATATCCGGGGAGGTCAGGTAGGGCCGGAGAATCCCAAGCACGTCGACGTGATCGGGCAAGTAGATGAGTGCATCGAGAACGCGACGCCTGGCTCGGATCGGAGCGGCGGCATCCTGGAGTACCATCTCAAGGACAGGTTGGCCTGCGTCCGAACCAAGGTAGGCCAAGCCTATCACGGCCCGAAGGGAAAGCTCGCGTTGCGGCAGGTCCGCAAGAGACAGTCGCTTCTTGTCGCGCGCGGCCCGCTCGACGGCCTCAATCGCGGGTTTCGCTATCGCCAGGATTCTCTCCGTGTCGGCGACGGAAGCGAGTCCCTCGCAGAGAAAGATGCAACCAGCTTCTCTCTTGTCAATATAGGGCGACTCGACGTGCTTCAGCGTTGCCTTTCGCAACTTCTCATAAGTCTCACTGCCCAGCTTCTTGATGAGCACACGCCGGTACTCTTCGACATGCCAGAACGGGCGCTTGGTGATGTACTTCAGATCGAATTCCACGTTGTCTCGAAGCATCCAGGCCTTAAACGATGCGCGCGAAGGTGGGAGATCACTATTCGTCAACAAATTGAGGGTCTCCGCGGCCCTCGCGGCAAACCGATCGCCGCCCGTTTGTGCGGTCGCGCCACACGTGACGACACTGAGACAAAGCACAAGCGACGCCATCCCGACAGATGGGGCAATTATCCTGTGCATGCTTCTCTTCCTAAAACACCAACCGGCCTCTAGAACCAAACGTGCTTGTCCGTGTGCGAGCGTCGTTGTCGATGCCGACCGTAATGCTACGTAACAAAGCCTTCACGCATTCCAATCCTTCCTCCTTCTTGCCTGTAACTTTCAAAGATACCTCGACCGGGAAGACGCCATTCGGATTAAGCAAGAAATCCCAATTGACGTCAGGCTTTGGACGCTTCAGTTCCAACAAGACCCAGGCGGTGTCAAAAACCGTAACTGGCCGTAAGGCCAAAACGGAAATTCTGTTCGCCGCCCTCGTTTTCGACCTTGACCGACAAGCTATACGCCACCGTCTTTATCCAGCTCATTCCTACCCCCCTCTTGCCTGCAACCTTCACAGACAACTCCATCGGGATGGGCTCGCCATTCGGATTGAGCAAGGTACCGTCCGGTTCGGGAAGGGAATTCCAATCGACGTCGAACTGTGGACCCTCCAGTCTCAACAGATCAAGGAAATGTAGTCTCGCGAAATCCTTCCCCTTAAACCTTACTTTGATTGGTGATATCTCTAGGCTCACCTTCACATTATACATCCACATCTCCGGTATGTCCCACGGATTCTCAGGGTACGCGTCTATCCCGCTCCCATTGAACAACAGTCGATGTATGGCCGGGGAGGCAAACTCCATCATTTTGCCGACAACCATATCAGCTTCGTCCTTGGAGTAGTGCCGCAAA
>JALGUK010000428.1 GCA_029820875.1 Candidatus Zipacnadia bacterium | reverse complement strand
AGCGATTAGCCCGTCTGAAGCTTTGGCAAGGTGCAAAAACCGCACTGGATTTCGTGATGAATTCTCTCAAACAAGCACGTGATTTGATGCCGGACGAATATGCGAATGCGAGGCTGGCAATCGCCGGGCAGACCGCAGCCGGCCTGCTTGACCCTGCAGCCCCCGGATTTTCGGCCCTCCAGAGCCGGGTGGCGGCTCTCTTTGACGAACTATACCCCGTCCCCGCCCAGCGGTTCCAGCGTGACGAGGCGCGGATAACTGAATATGTGGCACAGACGCTGCAAATCACGCCCACAATGCGCGTACCGGATGAGGACGAGATTATTCCATACTCGCGTTTTATGGACGTTATCAAAAATCCGCGCACATTGGAGCTTCTTGGGGGCGTGAAGGTCACTCCGACGCCTGAGGACCACCTGCAGCCGCTTCTTAATGCGCTCGACGCGCTGCGATTGGCGCATACGCTTCAACTCGATGCCGCCCAGCTCCGGGAGTTGGCGAGTTATTCAACGGCTATACAGGACATTATCAGCCAGCAGAATCAGGCTAAAGCGCAGCTTGAGGAGGGCAACGTCGAGACCCTCAAAAAAGTGCGTGAGGCCCTCCTCGCCGGGACGGCGCTCGATACCGACCTTACCACTCAACTGGAGGCGTTTGAGACCCAGGCGAAACGCGAGGAAGAGAGCTACAAACAGCGTGTCCGCGACGAGGCGCTGGACGCATTCGACGTTCTTTACCCGAAGCAGCAGGACCTTGTGACGCTACCGCCTGAGCTTCTTGCGGCTCCCCGCCCAGCAGGGCCGGAGACGCCATCGAAGGCATCCGGGTACTCGCAGCTTAAGGAGCGGCTCGTCGCTTTGCTGACGCAATCCCGCGGTATGGACCCGATTGAGTTCGCCGCGACGTACCCGGACGCCATTCCATCCGTGCTCGAGGAAATCGCCCCTCCGGAAACGCGCGCCTATTACCGCGCGCGCTGGCACCTAAGGAGGTTGATGAGGCGGGCGGCGCTTGTCCCCGACGAGGAGTTTCCCATGGCGGTTGACCAGTTGGCGGACGAGTTCCTGCGGTCCTATGGGCTTATTCCCGAGGCGCTCGAGGCCGACATGCGGCCGATACCGTTTGAAGAGTTCCAGCGCATCCTGGTGCTGCCCGAAACAGCGCGCTACTGGGAGCGCCTCGCGCAGAACCTGCCTGCCGGCTGGCGTTCTGGTTCTCCGTAAGGACGCAAGGGCTATCGGTTCATCAGAACCCCAAGTCTCCCGCGATTTCCCCTCCCATCTCTTGCCATCCCTCGGCGCTCACGCAGCGCCACTTGCGGCCTTCACGGGCGAAAGTCAGGGTGAGGTCGCCCTCGTAGGATTCCGGACTTGCACTTTGCGCCCAAGCCGCGGTCACCGTCACGTGAACATTCACTATTGCCTGGTCTCCGGTGACGTCGAGCGATTTGACCTCCGTTACGATATCGAAAGAGGCCCCGCTGCGCAGCGCCTCGAGCAGTCCGTCCCGCATAATGCTGCGTGTCATGCCATGGCTATCCGAGTAATTCCGCGAGACGACGTCCAGGGCTTTGCTGACGTTCCCCTGCTCAATGCCCTGCTCCGCCTGGGCCAAGGATGCGCGGATTTGCTCCTCGTCGGTCAAATGCTCTCGACCGAAAACCCACCACACTAGGCCGCAAATTAACGCCGCCGCGACCGCTGCGATTGCCAGCTTCTTGGCTATGGCGAACCCTCCTCACCCCACTTTGCCGGTGGTTCTTCGCTAATCGAAGTGCCGCTTCCTCCAACGAGGAAGACGAGAGCAGAGCGCCGAACTGAACCGGCAAGGTGAACAATCCGGAGGCGAGGCTTGTCTTATTATTAAGAGGGACAGCAGGCATGAAAGAAAACCTGTTGGCGATGGTCCTGGGCATTGGGCTTTTGTCACTGATGGTTTCGGCAGGTCCGATGCAGAGGGTGGTATATGTCAATGCGGGCAACGCTGCAGGCCCGTGGGACGGCAAATCTTGGGCCACGGCCTATCGTGACCTTCAGGAGGCCCTCCAGGCCGCTCAGCCGGGCGAGGAAATATGGGTCGCCGGGGGGACGTACAAGCCGACCGAGGGCACTAACCGCACCGCTTCGTTCCGTTTGAAGCCCGGCGTGGCCCTTTACGGGGGCTTTGACGGGACGGAAACCCGGCGCGACCAGCGAGACTGGGAAAAGAACCGGACAATCCTCAGCGGCGACATCGGGCAGGCCGGTGATGCCGGCGACAACTCCTACCACGTCGTTACGGGAGCGGACGGAGCCACATTGGACGGGTTCATCATCACCGGTGGGAACGCCTC
>JALGUK010000427.1 GCA_029820875.1 Candidatus Zipacnadia bacterium | reverse complement strand
AGCGGCAAGTTCACCGAGGGCCGCTGGCGGTTCTCGCTCAAGACCGACCGCATCGAGTACCGCTTTGACGCCGACTGGCCCGCTATCAGCACGATCTGAACCACCCCTCCGACGAACGCGCACCGATCAATACCCCCGCCGCACCAACCCCCGCGCGGGCCTCGGAGGGCTGTTATCGCATGAGAAAGCTTGACTCATCGGGAGGATGGGCAATCAGTCCGGTATCGCCTTTCTTACCAGGCAAGAATCGCAACTCGCACACCAATTCATCGCGTGCGGCAATTGCCTTCTCAGGACACTATCGCGTCATTTCCCAGATGAGCCAAGCTATGAATTCTCACTCACATTCAGGCGCGCTTACGCAATTTGACGCCAAGTGCACTGAGGCCGAGCATGGCCAGCAGAGCGGCTCCGGGAACTGGAACAGGGCTGGCCCCTTCGATCAACACGAGCATATCCTGGTAGTCACCGTCCGAGCCGGGATCAAACGCAACGATATAGGCCGGGTCATCGATGGCAGAACAAAGGAGGGTGGTGGTGCCGTCGTAATTCCACGTGTAGATATCCAGTCCTGAGACATCGAACGTGACCATGCGGTCCTTTTTGTTTGCCCCGTCATCCCAGGCGGTGGTGACATTGAGCGACTCCCTGCTCCAAGCTTTACATGTCCCGCCCCCGTCGCCAACAATGAAAGCGGACATATTGGGCAACGAAGCCGAATCACCCGGATCATCTACGCCGGTGAGGTTGGTGGGGCTGAGGCCGCCGAGGTCGTCGTCATAGCGGAAATATTGACCTGCGCTGTCGGACGGATTGGCAGACCCACCCCAGAAGAGGGTGGTCACAGTCACGTCAACCGTGCCGTCCGCCCAGATCTGGTCGAAGATGTCCCCGGGAGCGTCGGGCCTATCGAGAACGCGCCGCCCGCTAGTATTGTTGTTCAGGTCGGCCGTGCTGAGCCAACCCCCCGTTATGGGAGCGACCTTATCCAAGACCTGATATAGATCGGGCTCGGAACCGGAACTGGCGTTCTGTATGATTGAGAAGTCTGCCAGCGCCGGCGGAGCCATAACTGCGCAAAGCACTGAAATCACGATCAACTTTCGCATATTTTTACTCTCCTTTCGTAGCTTACTGTCTTTAAGCACAGGAAACTCTCATGTGCGCTTCCGCAATTTGACGCCAACTGCACTGAGGCCGAGCATGGCCAGCAGAGCCGCTCCGGGAACTGGAACAGGGCTAACGTCGAGCTTGGCAACCGCCAATTCACTGAAGCTCGAATAGGATTGACCTGTCGGAATATGGAACACCAGCTTGTCGACGAGATAGGGTGGCCCATAAGAAACGGCCAAGACCCCATTACCACCAGATTGGACCGCAACCAGGCTCTCTGTATAAAAGCTGGACCCGTCACGCCAGAAATCAACAACACCCTGTTCTGGGGCACCGCCAGGACCCTCCCCCGTAAAGAGCGACCGAACCTCCAACGAATTCACATAATAATCGAGGTTGGGGAACGTGATCTCGATCCTCTCTACACCGGACACGCCGATATCCACTTCATCAGCATCTCCGGTATCAAGGACACCTAATCCCCGGGTTCCGCGATGAGACAATGTGCCGGAACTGCCGTTAATATAGGCGTCTACCGAAGCCATTCCGCTTAGCAGCGACCAACTGGAAGAACCAAGGCTGGCCGTGGCGTCTGTGGTAGACCATGCAGAGGTGTCCCCGTCAACACCGGCGAAGCCGTCACCAGAGAGAAAGCTAATCAGGTCTGCCGATGCCGGTACCGTAACGAATACGCATATTAGCGTCATTAACACTATCGTTTTCATTTTCCTCTTAAATCTCCATAACCTGTTAAGAAAAAGAATCCTTCCCGGTTTTCCGAGCCGTCCTGTTGGGAGCACGCGGCTTGATGAATGACAATGTTCGAACAAGGCCTTCGGTTACAGCGTCACGTCCCCCACCGCAGACGGGGGCAAGGGTTGTCTTAGCAGGTCACCGGAGGCCCACGGGGTACGAGAACTGCAGGCGCAAATTGTGATTTGCGCCAAAGGAACTCGCGGGTTCCTGCGTGATATATCGGTATGGGAGTTTCGGTGACGAAGGTCGGCTGCAAAAAGCAGCGGGTAGCCGTGGGGCACAAGTCGTCCGGGGTGACGGCCAGGCTGTGGCCGATCTGGAAGGGACCGCCCGCGTGGTACCATTCCGGGACCAACTGGAACGAGTGCTTTTTAATCCAATGGGCCGAGCTGTAGAGACCAAGCCCCATCAGGGCATAGAGGCACAGACTAAGGCTGGTCGTCGTGTCGGTCAGCACCTGGGTAGATGGCATCCGAGACGGCTGAGCGAGCGCTGCCTTTGCCTCGGACAGAAAGTGGATTTGCCATAAGTCACTGCTGACGGGCTGGGGGAACAACAGGTCGGACACGCTAGCCCGGGGCGCTTCTGTCCGCGGATGATCGTAATGCAAGCCAGGCGCTGGCAGCCACTTGGCCTACCGGCATCATATCGGCGCGAACTACTGCCGCAACGACCAACACCGCGATAATCGTTGCGATGTGTTTCCTCCGGACCATCATCAGCTTGTCAACCCTATGCTCCAAATAACTACATTCTGTATACCGAGATCATGAGGCAATGTCAAGCAAAATCTCTCGAAAGAGCCGAAAAATAGTCCCTGCTGCACTAAACCGTGATTTTCGCTCACACCTTGTTTGACAACTTTCGCACTTCTCAGGCCGGTAAAGACATGTGATACAAGGATTTAGGCACTTTTTCGAATATTATGGAGTTGCGGAAAAACGACCGTAACAAACAAAAAACACCAAACCCT
>JALGUK010000426.1 GCA_029820875.1 Candidatus Zipacnadia bacterium | reverse complement strand
AAGGTGCATAGAACCCAACCCCCAGTGTGCTCACCGCGCCGAAGAAGAAGTTGCCCGTCATGCCGGCCGCCAGTCGCCACCCTTCGAGCCGCAGCGCGTTCCCGCCGATGGGGAAAAGCTCCAACTGGCTCATGAACATGGCGGCAACGGCCACGAGTAACGCCGCTCCCATGCCGGCTTGTACGGCCCTTCGTGAAAGCCTCCCTACCAGCCCCGCACCGAACCAGGCCCCGACTACGGCGCCTGCAATCATGAGGACCAGGGTGGTGACATCGGCCTCAATCACCGGGATGTAGACGAACGCCTGGAAGATCACCGGCGCCGTGTGGCCCACGATGAGCGTGCCCGGAATCAGCCGGTCAGGAACCATCCGCCAGAACTTGAAGAGGGACGTGGTGGTGGCGAGAGAGCCGATCCCCAGCGTATCGAAGAAGTTGGTGACGAACCCGGTTGCCACTTGCGCCTTCGAAGACCGGCTCACGGAACCGGCCTCCGAACCACTCTCCTCGCAGCGGGCCTGGCGGAGCGAAGCCAGCAGTGTAGCCACGTAGAACGTTGCGAACCCGCCCAACGCAACGAATATGACCTGCTTGGCTGTCATGCGCCTGGGCGCCGGTTATCCTTTTCCAGGCAAGGCAGCGCGCCAGCCCGCCTCAAGCTGTGCCGAGAGCTGTTCGACGAGTCCTGCGTTCTCGGCTAGTCCGGCGATGTTCACGTTTTCATCCGGATCTTCGCGGTTGTCATACAGCTCGCGCGCTACCAACTCGCCAGCCTTCTTGACGTCGTTGTCCCAGGTACGCCATTCAACGTAGTGATATCGCTCCGTAACCATCGAATAGCCCATGTAGCGATTCTTGTCGGGGGTGACACGCGGGCGCTGGTGATACTGACTGAATACCGCTGGCTTCCACTCCTGATCCGGATTCTCGAGCAGCGGTTTGAAGCTGACTCCCTCCATGTTGCCCGGAATGTCGATTCCCGCGAGATCGCACATTGTCGGATAGAGATCCACCAGCTCCACCAGCTTTTCGCAAGGTTTTGACAGCGGCCGCACCCCCGGCGCCCGTACCATCAGCGGGACCCTGGTGTCTATGTTGTAGTTGGTCTGCTTACAGAAGCTGCCGTGTTCGCCCAGCTTCCAGCCGTGGTCCCCCCAAATGACGACGATGGTATTGTCCCGGAGCCCCGCCTCGTCAAGGCCGTCGAGCAGCCTCCCGAAGCAGGCGTCCACATAGCTCACTGACGCGTAGTAGCCGTGTTTCAGCAGCCGGGCAGTCTCTTCGGGCAGTCTCTCCTCGGCTGGGTGTTTGACCCACTCGAGGTCGTAGCAGCCCCGGAGTTCGTACTGTGAGTTCATGGCGAAGGCGGGCGCACCCTTGGGCAGGAAAGGATTCCGGGCAAGTGAAATGCTCTCCCGGTCATACAGATCCCAGTACTTCTTGGGCGCGACAAAGGGCAGGTGCGGCCGGTAGTATCCGACGGCCATGTAGAACGGCTGGCGCCTTTCCTTTAACCGCCGCAACGTTGCAATCGCCAGGCTCGTCTGCGCTCCGTCATAGAGGGCGTCATCGGGGGCGTCGACCACTTCCGTCGATCTCCCGTAGGCCCAGCCGCCGGCATAGGCATTCGGATTCCGCTTGAGCCGCTCCCGGCGCACCTGAGCAAGTTCCCGCTTCAACTCCTCGTCGTAGTAGAACGACTCGGGATCCCGATCGATCAGCTCCGGCGTGTTGTACTCGTCGGGGCGCAGGTCCGGCTCGTCGAACGAGACGCGGTCCGGCATGTGATTGTGAAAGATCTTCCCCATGGAGACCGTGTAGTAGCCGAACTTGTGAAAATGCTGCGGCATTGTCACGACGTCGGGAATCGTCTTTCGGAACTCCTCCCCGAGGCTCCAGACCCGAGTCGTGTCCGGCCGCATTCCGGTCATCACGCTCGCCCTTGACGGAGCGCATGCGGCTGCCTGGCAATGGGCGCGGCCGAATACCACTCCCTGCCTGGCGAACCGGTCGAAGTGGGGTGTCTTAATCTCGGTGTTCCCATAACATCCCAATTCCGGCCGCAGATCGTCGACGATGATGAATAAGACGTTCGGGTAGTGTCTCGAAGTCCGGCCGCAACCGGGAATCAGGCTTGCGAGCAACCCAACGGACGTAGTCCTGATGAAGTCCCTGCGATTATGGTTTTCGCCCATCACCCCACCGTATTCCTGGTCGCGGCTCCGAGGCAAATTGAGAAAGTTGAGTGGCTATTATGCGGCGGACAATCCTCCCTTCTCTGGCGATCCTGCTGGCCAGGGGATCGTCCGGCTTTCCGTTGAAAGTAGCGGCTCTCG
>JALGUK010000425.1 GCA_029820875.1 Candidatus Zipacnadia bacterium | reverse complement strand
GGGCCGTCAATCACGATGACGTGCCCGCCTTCGGCGATGAATTCCTTCAGGAGAGCGAGAGTGCTCCCCATAATGGTGCGCATGGCCGGAACGATAACGACCGAGTAGCTCTTTTCACCCACGCGTAGCCTGCCGTCCTCGACGGAGCCGTGCTCGGCCATTATCAGCTCGTCGCCGTAGTCATAGTCGCGCTGGATTTCAAGGAGCATCGTGCTGAGCTGCTCGAACTTCTCGGAATCCTCGTTCATCGCCGCATCGTTGGTCGGGTGCCAGGCAGCCCAGGCAGAGCCGATGGCGTGCAGCATGACAAGCTCCGTCTGGTGCTCGCCGTAGGTTAGTGCCGCCAGCAGCCGCGCGAAGCGGTCGTTGAGGCGCTTGTAGGCGGCAGGCCAGTAAGGCTGCTGATAGTGCAGCGAGGGCGGATAGTCCCGCTTTCTGCAGCCCCGCATCGAGTACAGGGACAGGTGCTGGCAGGGGAAGTTCACTCCCAGGACGTATTGCCAGTCGCCAATCCACTTAAGCTCCTCCATCGAAGCATTCCAGCCGCTGCACCCGTACATCTCCGAGAGCACACGCCGGCCGCCGAACTGGTGAGCAACGCTCGAGACCTGCTTGCAAAGGGCGGTCGTGCCGAGCCGGCGGCACAGATGGTCAATCCCTGGGCGCTGCATGTGCATGTAGTGAGGCATGGCGGCTCCGATGTGGCGCACCTGGAGGGTGAGGCTGTCCTCGCAGAGCTGGTGGCCGGTGAACTCGAGATTGTGCTCGCCGCACCAGCGGCCGATGCGCCCGGAGTAATTCTCGACATAGCGCATGGTCACTGCACGCAGGTAGTCGTAACGCACCTTCACGAAGTCGCCGATTTCATAAAACAGGCACGGGAGGGCGGGAATCAAATCATAGCCGATTCGTTCCTTGAAGAAGTCCGGAAGCTCCAGCGACCAAGGGGGGTTGGTGTAATTTGGCTCATCGGTGAAGATTCCCGGCACCACGTCGCCGAAGTACTCTCCCACCTCGCGCGCGTAAGGCTCATAGTCGGCTTCTATGAAGGCCGTTACTACTTTTTCACTCAGCAGGTCCACATATCCGGTCGTTTCGTAACGGAAAACTACAACCGCGTCGCAATCGGCGGGCGGCTTGTCATCCAGGGGTTCAAACCGGTTGAAGCCATTCTTCCCCTTGAACGCCGCGAATGCAGCTACCACCCGCTCCGGGTGTTCGAGCTTCTTCGGCTTGAACTTCTTGGGCTCAATCTCGTCACATACCAGCCGCTTCTGCAGGTACTCCTCGCCCTTGGCGGGAATCACACCGCCTCCAGACCCGCTGGGCCAGCAGTCCTCGTCGTACAGCCACGCCTTCATGCCGATTTTACTGCTCTCGTCAACTGCGGCCTTAATGCACTCCATCCACCGCTCGCCCATGTAAGGGGTGATCAGACCGATGCGCGCGTGCATGAAATGCCCACCGAGGCCGGCCTTCTTCATCTGGCGAATCTGGCGCCGAAGTTCGCGTGGCTCAAGGTCGTCGTTCCAGGACCAGAAGGGCGCGCCGCGAAAGTCAACACCGTCTTTGCCCGCAGCTTGGAACCGTTTCAGCAGGTCCACCTTGGATGCACCTCCGCCTACGGCAGATATCTTATGCGTAGCAGCATGTTGCGGACTGCGGTTGCATGTACACCTGTTTGCTGTACGACAGGCGTTCGGAGCTACAGTTCGACATCTATCTCCTTGATGCCTGCCGGCTGACTCATGCGCATTGGACGAACCGTCCCTCGTCCTGTGACTGGCGCATCCACCAGCAGACCTTCAGCGTCCAGAGCGCTTCCTCAAGGGTGCAACGGACCTGTGCCTCCCCGCGGACGGCCTTGACGAAGTGGTTCGCTTGCCGGATGAAGCCGACGTCGCGCTCGGCGGGGAACTCCTCCCATTCCCATTCCTTGGTGTCTTTGCGGTAGAGGCCGAGCCTCGGCGGCGGCCCCCCCTCGTAGCGGAGTGTGCCTTCGGAGCCGACGACCTCGACCTCCGTTCGGGTGTCCCACTGGTATAGATTCAAGTGCATGTCGCCCATCGCGCCGGATTCGTAGCGCATCAGCGACAGCACCGTGTCCTCCGTGGTAATGCCCTCGAGCCCCTTGTGCTCGTAGAAGCACGCCACCTGTGTTTCGCGGCCGGCGAGCCACTCGCCGTAGTTGTACAGGTGGCTTATCATGTCCAGTATCGCGCCCCCGCCGGTCTCGAGCTTTGCGAAGTAAAGGTTCCGGTATTCGGGCCGAATCAGGGGCCAATTGTGCCCGGATTTGCACATAACCAGCATTATCTCACCGATATCTCCGGCGC
>JALGUK010000424.1 GCA_029820875.1 Candidatus Zipacnadia bacterium | reverse complement strand
GCGGATGTCCCTGGTGCGATGCTTGAGCGTTATCTCCCGCTCTTTCAACGGGAATCGAATCGTTATCGCCTCCCCGACCGGCGGGTCGGCGATGAAAATATAGTCGTTCGAGAAGCGCGGCGTGCCCTTTGCACCGTCAATAGTCACATTCAGCGTGACTTGCAGGGCATGATGGGTGTAGGGAGACCGTACCTGGATTGCGTCCGTTTCGTGGTCGAAGTGCAGATTGACCCAGTGTCCGGCTTCGTCGAGCCGGGAAACCTGGCGGTACGCCTCGCAAAGGGAGCCAACCACCCCGCCTACGATGTCCATGTTAAACCCGATGCTTTTTGCCCCGACGGGCTGATGTCCGTACGGAGCGGGGAAGCCCCAGGCGCCGCAATGGCGATCCGCGACGTCCCGCAGGCCGTCAATGCCGTCGGGGTTGGGCGGCTTGGTGATAAAGGAGATGTCGCGCAACTGGGACGGCAGCAAGTGCCCGCGCAAGATTAGCTCGGCGTCGTGCAGGCACTCAACGTATCCCCACCGCCCGAGAATCAGGGCCGTTTCGAGAATGTCGCCGGTGTTGTTGCCCTCGCCGCGATCCGGGTCTCCGCCTGCCGTCTCAATGGACCAGCCGAGCGCATCGCGAATGTCCCAGAGACCGTTATCGTAAAACTTCTTCACGCGATTCATCAAGTGCGAATCTTGCGTCAGGTCCGCCAGTTGAGCCAGCGAAGACAGGACGCAGGTCACGGAATGACCGTGAGTGCCGAACGTGGCCGGGTCGTAGGTGCCCTCCTCGGTGTATGCCTCGGCAACGGCCTTTTCCTTAAGAAGGAGCGCCAATTCCAGAGCAGGTCCGTAACCGGTTGCCTTATAGTACTTGACCAGGGGCCCGATGGCCCGCGCCAGGGCCGTGATGAAGACTGCATCCCACCCTTGCTCCCGAAGTCCGAGCTTTTCCAGCGCATTGTGGTCCCAGCCTTTTTCCGGGTCCCAGTATTCAAAGACGGCTGCGATGGAGGCCTCGGCCAACTCCCGCGCTCTCGCCGAATCCCGATACTTGGCCAGGGCATACAGTGCGTGAAAGCCCTCGCGGATGTTGTGAGGACAAAAACCCACCAGCTCCCCGCCGATTCGGTCACGATTGAGCGGAAACGGTACAGGCCCGCTGTAGGAGAAGAATGCAGCGCGTGCGTGTTTCTCAATCGCTTCTTCGGGGACTTCGATGCCGCACGCATCCTCGGCGTTGAGCAGCGCATTGAGATGACGGCCGGGAACGTGCGCCTCCGAGTGCCAGGAGCTGAAACCCAGGCGGGCATGGGGCCAGACGCTGGAACTGAAGAATGGAATATCGTTGTCGTCGGCGTTGAAGACGCTGCACATCGTCCGACAGCCGAGACTAATGGCATCGCGGATGTCCGTCGTGTTGACGTCGCCGAGCCTCTCCATGTCGTTCATTCCTCCCGCTTGGTCAATCGCCCGCCCGTCCAGCGAAGCCGCAACGGACATTCCCGCGACGCCACGGGCGATCTGCGCCAGGAATTGTCGTCGGGTTGATTTCCTCACTCGCAAGCGCTCCTCCGATATATGCAGTGCAGGTTTCCGCCACACTGCCTGGTTTCCTTCCAGGCGACCGAGGATTGCCCAGGCGATTATCCGCCTTCTGACCGAGGTGAAACACCCGCGGACGGCGAAACCGGCTTTGCATAATAAATGAACCTGCAAGGCAGGCGATGTTCCATGGCGACCAGGCCGATTCACCTGATGATTGTAGCGGCTCATCCGGCCGATTCCTTCGACCAGGCCGGCGGGACACTCGCTCACCACATTGAGCAAGGCGATAGCGTAACTGCGCTTATCGTCACGACCGGGTCTCGGTCACACGACTGGGAAAGCATTGACGAGAAAATCCGCCGCGACGGGGACCTCGATATTGATGGGCGCGTCAGTGTCTCCCGGGAGAAGAAGCTCCAGGAGGTGCGGCGGGCGTGCGCAATCCTGGGCATCACCGATATAAGGACGCTCGACCGGGACGATGACATGGAACTTCTGACCCAGGACCTCGTTATCGAAATCGGGGAGCAGATTCGCGAGGTCCGCCCCGATATCCTGATTACCCACCATCCGCATGAGCAAGGCGGGTACAAGCTGCATGCCACGGTCGGACAGGCAACCCTCTACGCCTGGCGCTACGCGATGGGGGCAGGACGCAGCAAGAACCGGCCGCACCGGGTACCCGCCATCTATCTGATGAGCCCGACGCTGGTGGACCACGGTTACGGCCTCGGGAGCCTGGGGACCGGCAGAGTGGACGTTTACGTTGACATCACCGACGTAATCGAGAAGAAAATCCGTGCGCTTGACTGCATTTCCAGTCAATACTATGGAGGAGCGTACTCACGAAAGCGGGCCGAGGTGGAGGACGGCGCGGGCGGAGCAAGGGCGGAGGTTCCCTATGCCGAAGAGTTTCAGCGCTTTACACCCTACGTATGCTACACGCTTCC
>JALGUK010000423.1 GCA_029820875.1 Candidatus Zipacnadia bacterium | reverse complement strand
CGGACTGCCGACCTTCAACCTCGCCTTGCGCACGGAGACAGCGGGATACTCGGGCGCCAAGTTCGTCGAGGGGGATGCGGTCATCTACCCGGGCGGCCCCGGCCCCAAGGCCTTGGCGGCAAGCTTCTTCCCGGCTGTGAGCTTCTACAGGGCGGCGGTCGAGGCAGGTTTAATCCAAGCGAATGAGGAGCCAGTCCGGTAGTCAGCGCACGCGTTCGTCCGCAATTGCCGGGCCCCACTCTCCGAACGCCACCTGGCAGTGCATTCCTATGCAGCCAGCTCCGCGTACCCTGCGACAACGGGCTCTACTTCATGCCCGAACAGGTGCAGGCCTGGGACGAGTGTGTCCGCGGCTTCGCGCACACGGCCCCCTGAGTGGCCCTGTGGTGTGCACAGGGCTGATCACGGCCACTCATTGGCGATCCGTTCACCGGTAGCGTGACCTTCAGCCACGCGGGCCGGCCTACTTTCCGGCGGGCGCCTCTTCCATTTCCCAGACGAAGGTCTCCCAGGGCTCGGCGCGAACCGTGATCACTCCCCCCGTAACCTTGGCGTCACCGGCGCGGGTCTGTCCCCACGGATGCAGCTTGACTTCCCGGGCTGTCAGCCCCTCATTGTTGCGCCGGATCCGCCGGGCGATGGGCTCACCATTGGTCAGCACCATGAAATCGCCGGTCGGCCGGCGCCAGATCGCCAGGTAGACGCGGGAGTCCGGCGCATACTGGAAAACCACCGGCTTGTGGGCTGGCTTCACCAGGTCTGTGAACTGCTTGACCTCCAGCAACGTGTCCTTGAATACGGAGTTGATCCAGCCATAGCCGGTTTGCACGGACCGGGCATAGGACCACCAGAACAGGCCGCGGACGCCCTGGGCGAGGCTGCTATAGCACCAGTAGCGTAGCTCGCGGGCCTCCGGATAACGCAACTTCGCGGCATCCTCGACATGGGCGGCCTTGGCTCCCAGCGCCTTCCAGTTCATGCACTGCAGCACCGGCATCACCGGCTTGCCGAAGCTCTTCACGCCGCGGCCCACGAACTCGGTGACATTGCCCAGCGGCGCGCCGGGGAAGGGCTCGTCCTTGATCGGGTACGTATCCAGTTGCACCAGGTCGCACACCGGGCCATAGCGCCACCAGTTCTTGCTCCAGGCCTCTACCAGGGCAACGGGAATGTTGGGGGTCTCATGGCGCACCGTCCAGTAGTATGGCATCAGGTCCTCGACCGTGTGCGTCCCGTCGGGCTCATCATAAAGCATCCAAAAGCCCACGGCGGGATGGTCCTTGAGCGCCATGACCAGCTTGTGCATCCCCATCAGATCGCCGTCGGTCACCCAGTGGCGGCCGCTGAGGTTGACCATGACCTTGAGGCCGTGCTCTTGCGCCTCGGCCAGGTACTTGCGGTCCTTGGCGATGGCCTCTGCCGTCGCCCCCCGGCCCATGCCATAAGTGTGAATGTAGCCGATCCCCATTTCCTTGACCTGGGCCATCGCTCCCGGGCTGTCCACCGAGTACATGCCCAGCGGAAACTCATCGGAATCCAGGGCGAACGGCTCGGCGTCGGCGCTGGCGGCCAACGCCAGCAGCGCCGCGCCCACCAGGGGCCATGTCAAACGTGAGAACATGGTCTTTCCTCCCTACGCTTGCGCAAGTTGCGCTCATCGTAACTACTTATGTTGCTTGCGCGAGCGGTTGAATGGAGCCAGCGCAGAGGCAGGTTGATGTGCATATTGTACTCCCCCCGCAAGGCTGTCAAGAGTAGCAGGGAACTTGTCGCGATAACGTGATAATGTCCGGTTGGGGCAAAGTAGAAATGTCCTCCGCCCGCAAGCGGCGCGTGTGGCGCGAAGAGCTCCAGCAGCTTTCGAAGACCGAACTGATCGAGATCATCCTGCGCCAGCAAGCTGCCATCCGTCAGCAGCACGTCCTCATCGAGCAGTTGCAGGGAGGAGTAGCGCAGCTCGAAGAGCAGATCAAGTTCCTCACTCAGCCCCCCAGGAGCATGGGTTTTAGCTGGCTGGCGAGTGTACAAGCCGCGCCGGCCGTGTAGTGCGCAGACCTGTTTGTCTCCCGTAGCCTTGGCGAGGTGGGGGCTACGCCGCACTGAGAGACGGGCTGGAAAGCCCGACCTACGCCGGCTGGGAGCCGTTGGAGGGGCCGGGCTTTCCTGGCCGCCGAAGCCTTGGCGAAGGTGGCAGCCCGGCCCGCTACCCGCGAGACGCGATGGGAACGTCGTACGGAGGGCGGGGCTTCAGCCCCGCCAGGCACAGGGGAAAACCCGTAGGTCGCAACCTGGGGCGCCGAAGCCTCGGCGAAGCAGGCTCCTGGTCACACTCCAGGAGCATCG
>JALGUK010000422.1 GCA_029820875.1 Candidatus Zipacnadia bacterium | reverse complement strand
TCGTTGGCCGCGACCAGGAGGTGCTGGTCGGCGCTGGTCGTCACCACCCGTGCGCTGAGCGCATATTTCCCGTCTGCCGGCGCCTCGAAGGTGTATTCGAACTCCTCGGCCCCCCCGAGCCGGTTGTAGTGCAACTGCATCCCGCCCAGGCAGCTCTTCATGAAGACGATCTTCCCCGTGCTGTTCGTCGGTTTGCTGCAGGCCACGGCCGGAATCGTGATCACCCCGTCGTGGCCGACCGCGATCTTCCTGTCCGCCTCGGTTATGGTTAGTGCTTCAACGGCATCCTTCTCCTTGGATTCGTTCGCCTCGCCAATGTCCGTACCGACCGCGGCCGGCGCCACCGCCTTGGCCTCTTCAATAATCGCCCGCTGCCGGTAGAGCGCCACCCCGTTCCAGAAGCCGGACGCCGGGGCGTGGAAACCGAAGGCCTTCTTTTCTCCAAGCGCCGCGCCCATCCACTGGGCACGCTGCACCTGGAGGAATGACTTTGCGACCGCTCTCGCCTGCGTGTGAGCCAGGAAATCGAGGTCCTGGCCGTAACGTGTCCGGCCCCACGTCCAGGTTGCGCCAAGGCAGACCACCCAGCCATCCGGCGTCCAGTGGGCCAAGGCAGCATGGCCACGCTGGGGACGAGCAATGGTCGGGATGCCGAAGCTGCGCAGGATGAATCGCCCGAAGAACGCGCGCCGGCCGCACACGCCGCCATTCATGATGATATTCTGGTACTTTTGCAGCGAGGGCAGGTCGTTCTTCACATCCTGCGACCCGTACTTGACTTCGGTCTTGACGGCTTTCACATAACGCCAGCGATAGTCCGAAGTGGAGATCTCGTCGGGCCGGTAGTTGCGGAGCATCTCGCGCCCCCAGGCCAGAATATCATCCGGCTCATCGCCGTTGACGACCAATCGATACTCCCACACGGTCAGATCCTTGAAGCCGGGATCCAGCTCTCCATCGAGGTACGCCTTCTCGTAATGCAGATATCGCTTCACCGGGTCCACCGTGGCCGGAGCATCGGTTTCGGCCTGAGCATTGCTCTGCGCAATCGGCACCGCATGCTCCAAGCTGATGCCCAGCGCCAGCCGCTGCAAGGTGCCGTCCTTGGCCTTCGTGCTCGCCTTCTGGATGTCGGTGTAGATCTTCATTGCCTGGCCATACTTGCCACCCTTGGCGCCGTCCGCGATCACCATCTGCTTCATCAGATCAGCATTTGCCAGCAGCTTATCGACCAGCGCCTCCTGCTCTTTCCCCTGCTGGGCGAACTCCGCCAGGCCATGCGGCGTGGCCTCGGCCAGGACGACGTATTTCACCAGTTGCGCGTCCAGTTTGTCGCTCGCCAGGAACTTCTCCAGGTCGGCCAGCATGGCCTTGGCCAGCGGCTGCGCATTCTTCTTCGCCAGCGCCAGCGCTTCCTTGGCGCTCTCAAAGACTTTCTTCGATGGATGCCCTGCCGGCTTCCGGTCCTGGCCTCGCAACGCGTTCAGATGCGCTGCTGTAGCCCCAGCCTCCTCCTGGTAGGCTTTCAGGAAGGCGGCTTTCTGCTTCTCGTCGACTTTCGGCAACGCCTTCTCAATCTCAGCCTGCAGGGCCTTGAGTTGATCCGAGTATCGCGCCAAGAGTTTCTCGCCCGTGGCGGTGAGCTGGCCTTCCGATTTCGCCTCTTCCGCGGCCACTGCGCTGACGACGCCCATCGCCGACAGCAGCACCAGACCCACGATGCCGGACATTCTTCTCTCGTTCATGTTTGTTCCCTTTTCAGTAACGGTTCCTTGTTTTTCACGAATCTCTACTTGGCCTGTCTTTTCATTATTTGCCACGGCGACTGCCAGCCCACGAGGTTCTGGGGACCGAACCTGCCGGCGTCGACGAAGAAGCGCCCGTCATGGGGCCATGGCTGCTAGAGGTCATCTTCAATTGGGAAGTTCAGGGGTTGCATTTCGATCGCGCAGCTTTCCGATTTCCGCTAATACCTTGATGCTTGCTTCCTCAAACTTGCCATGTCTATCAGGGCCGACATTGAGCAGGAAATTCGAATTCCTGCTGCTTACCGTGTTCATGAGGTTTACGACCTGCTTGACCGTCTTGGGGCGAGCTCCCTCTTGCCAGAACCATTTCTGTTCCAGGCACCAGCAGGTTTCACCCGGCGCCGTATTCCCCGGCGGAAAGAGCCTCATTTCCTTGACGGCGATGTCCGTATACGGCGTGCCCTACTTGCCCCAGCTCCACCAGTTCGAGCTGGCGAGTATGTCAGGACGCAGGTTTCGGACGAACGCTTGTGCTTCCTCCGCGGACATGATCTGTGGATCGAGAGCATCATTCCAGATGTAGAAAACGTCCGGA
>JALGUK010000421.1 GCA_029820875.1 Candidatus Zipacnadia bacterium | reverse complement strand
CGGCCGCGGGGTGATGTGGGTCGGATATTCCGCCGGCGCTTCCTCCTTCTTCTGCGCTTCCTTCTCACTTGCCCCTACGTGCAGCACTTGCTCCTGCAGGCAGCCGTCGCGGAACACCGTAATGCCAATGCACCCAAGCTGCCAGGCGAGAAGATATGCATCTGCAACATCCTCAACCGTGGCGGAGTTGGGCAGGTTAATTGTTTTGGAGACAGCGTTGTCGGTACCTTTCTGGAAGGCCGCCTGCATCCGTACGTGCCACTCTGGCGGGATATCATGTGCCGTAGCCAGTAGTTCCTGCACATGTGCCGGCACGTTTTCCATCCCACGGACCGAGCCGCGGTTTATAATCTCTTCCATCAGTTCCTCGCTGTAAAGCCCCTCTCGGCGCAGCACGTCCTCCACGAAAGGATTGACAAATGTCAAGTGGCGGTCACCGCTAATGTGCCGATATGCCAGCGCGAAGAGTGGCTCGATTCCAGAGGAGCATCCCGCGATCATACTGATGGTGCCTGTGGGCGCGATGGTCGTAACGGTGCTGTTGCGCAAGGGGCGACCGTCACGGTAAATGCTGCAGGGCCAGTTTGGGAAGGGCCCACGCTCCTGTGCAAGCCTGGCTGACTCATCATGACCGATGTCATGGATGAACGTGATGGTTTCCTCAGCCAGTGACAGGGCCTCCTCGCTGGCGTAGGGGATGCCCATCTGGATGAACAAGTCCGCCACTCCCATGACGCCGAGCCCGATCCGCCGGTTTGCCCTGACCGTTTCGGCAATCTCTTCAATCGGATAGGGATTGACGTCAATTACGTCGTCCAGGAAACGCACGGCCACGCGCACAACCCGCTCAAGGTTCTCGTAGTCAATCCTTGGCTTTCCATTATCCCTCACTACAAATCTGCTCAAGTTTATCGAGCCGAGGTTGCACACATCGTTAGGCTGTAGGGGTTGCTCCCCGCAAGGATTTGTGGCCTCGATAGGGCCCAGCTCGGGGACAGGGTTGGCGGGTGTGCGGTTAACCCGATCAATAAAGAGCATCCCCGGATCTCCTGTTGCCCAGGCATTTCGGACAATCCGGTCGAAGACATCCTTTGCCTTAAGACGGTCCGTCACTTCACGCGTGTGCGGGTCCACGAGGGCATAGGTCTCGTCCTTCTCCAGCGCATCCATAAACTCGTCGGTTGCTGCCACCGAGATATTGAAGTTGCTAATCTCGCCCTCGAACTTACAGTCAATAAACTTGAGGATGTCCGGGTGATCCACCCGAAGGACGCCCATGTTCGCTCCTCGGCGTGTGCCTCCCTGCTTTACGGCTTCAGTCGCTGCATTGAAGACCTTCAGGAAGCTGACCGGCCCGCTCGCCTTCCCGCCTGTGCTCTCGACAATTGCATTTTCGGACCTCAGGCGCGAGAAGGCAAACCCCGTGCCGCCGCCGCTCTTGTGAATGATAGCCGCGCGCTTTATCGCCTCGAAAATCTCCTCCATCGAATCGCCGACCGGCAGCACATAACAGGCGGAGAACTGCAAACCGTTGTTCTTACCTGCATTCATCAGCGTCGGCGAGTTGGGGAGGAACAATCTATCCACCATCATGTTGAAGAATGCGCTTGCAACCTCCTGCAGCTCGTCGTCACTTTTGCCCCACGCTCTCTCCGCCTCCGCAATGGCGACGGCGACCCGCCAGCACATCTCCTCGGGTGTCTCCTGGGTGCCGTCGGGGCGCTTAGCCAGGTAGCGCTCACGGAGCACCCGCAGAGCAGGCTCGGACCAGTCTCCCACCTTGTCCGGCATCGGCGGCTTCTCGACAGTGACGGCCATCAGTCGTTCCCCCCGATTGTCTATCGTAGCACCATATATTGTACGAACATATGTTCGCACTACTATATGTTGTATATAAAGACTATACTTGCTTATCGGCGGATTGTCAAGACGTTTTTTTTGCGGCCCAAAATCCGCCAGCCGCCCCAGAACACCATCGGAGAGTGGGATTGTGAAGATTATTGCCTATTAACTTGCAATTTTGTTCGCACCAATCAATATGCGCTGGCAGTGCAATGTCGTCTATCAGAGAAGAAACGCCGAACGAGGTCAGCAATCAGTTGGCGACTTTGACCACAGACTCGCGCACGGCGGCTTCGCGCATACTGCGGTCGAATATCACGATGCGCAGATGGTGCTCGCCGTTTTCGACGCGGCGGGTGTCCCAATCGAGCGAAAACGGCCTGACGTTTGTCAGCCCTAACATTGACTCATCCACGTACATTGCAACGGCGGCGACATCCTGTGTCTCCTCTGTTTGCACGCTCACTCTCACCGTCCCGGTCAACGCGCCCTCGGAGGTGCTTCC
>JALGUK010000420.1 GCA_029820875.1 Candidatus Zipacnadia bacterium | reverse complement strand
CCGCAGCAGGTGGGTGCGGTAGACCTTGCCCTTGTACTTCCGGACTGTCGTGGCCACATGAACCCGGCCCGTTCTGGATGGCATACCCAATTATAAGCCACAGCACAAAACAAACTCAAGAGAAAATGTTTCTCGTTAGTGGCTACCTTCGGAAATCGAAATCCCCGTCAAATCATTGACCTGCAAACACTATTTCGGAAATCGAGCCGGGAACTTCGGTCTAGGAGGTAACACAACAACCTAACCGGTATTGGAGGGGCCATGGGGGATGTTGCCAAGACTGCCCCCCGTAAGATATAAGAAGTGTTGTCTGAGTTAGCCTAGTCGGCCGGTTTTGAGGTCGCCGGTGAAGCACCGAAATGGTCCTGGCCTGGGACGGTGCGGTATTTGAAGAAGTCAGGAAGGATCACGGCAATGAGACGAGGGTTAATGAGATCGCTGGGGTTGCTCTGTTGGGCGCTTTCCCTCATGCATAGCGAGAGTCCGGCTCATGCGCAGACTGCCCAAGAGATCGCTAGCAAGGCGTTTGGATCAACCGTTCTGCTTGTGATGGAAGACGCCAACGGCCAGCCACTCACCCTGGGTAGCGGTTTTTTTGTCCGAGAAGGAAAGATTGCCAGCAACCTTCACGTTATCGAAGGGGCCTCAAGGGGCTACGCAAAGTTGGTTGGTCAAAAAACGAAATATGATATCGAAGGCGTCAGTGCGGTTGATGCCGAACGGGATCTCGTCATACTCAATATTTCAGCTTCCAGTGCACCGACTCTCTCTCTTGGCAACAGCGACGCTGTTCAAGTCGGCGAATCTGTTTTTGCCGTCGGCAACCCGCAAGGACTGGAAGGCACGTTCTCGCAGGGAATCGTAAGTAGCATCCGAAAGGTTGGCCCCAACACATTGCTCCAGATAACAGCTCCTATTTCGCCAGGAAGCAGTGGCGGTCCAGTATTGAACGCCGAAGGTAAGGTCGTTGGTGTTTCAGTGGCAACCTTTAGTGGTGGTCAGAATCTCAATTTCGCTATTCCGTCCGATTACTTGAAGGCGCTGCTCGCCAAAACCGGTCCCGTGAAACCTCTGGCCCAAGCCAGATATAGCAAGGCCACAAGATCAATACTGGCTGACTTGGGTCGTCGAGGCTCAGAAGGGGTGGTTGGTAGCCAGTTGACTTGGACGTACAAGGCGTTGCAGTCCGGCGAGTATGCTCTTTCCCTACGAAATAGGTTGCGTGAAAACGTGAAGAATGTCTATTGCCTCGTGGTTTTCTACGACGTGCACGGCAACCCAATTGATGTGGATGTCGTCCGGTATCGGGGGCTGATCCCGGCTGGTCTAGCCAAGCGAGTAACAAGTAAGGTCGACGGCAGCGTCCAGGAGCTGACCACGCCCAAGGGCGCGATGAGTCCGCGAACCAAGGTGGAGTTCAGGATTCTGGATTTTGAGATCGTCAACTGACCGCAAAGCTGTTTCACGGGCAGTTGCAGCGGACGGCGTTGCCCTATCGATCACACGAAAGAACTAGGCGGGGGACAACACTGCAGGAGAAGGTGAGATGCGACGAGAACCATCCGAAGTGATCACGGGGTTGGTGGAGGATCAAGAGCTGGTCTTCCAATTCTTTGCCATCTTCTCGCGCTTTGAGTACGCTCTGAAACGCGCCTCGTTCCTCAAGAAGCAATCGAGAGTTGAACCTCATTGGGATGCTTATGCAAACACCCTGCGCGGCCTGTTTAGGAAAGCGGACGACGGTCCATTCACGGCAGCTGTGAAATACATCAAGAGTCAGCCTCCCAGGAAACAGGTCGTTCACGATGGCCAACTCGGTTGGGAAGACTGTACTCAAGGCTCGGGTGAGACCGAGGAGCGGTATGTTCTACGCCTCGTGGTAACCGTGCGCAACAACTTGTTCCATGGCGGGAAGTACCCGTACCCCATTGGACCGGCGTCCGATGTGGACCGCAACCGGCAACTCCTCAATGCCAGTATCATAATTCTTAAGCACTGTCTGATTCTGAGCCCTCAGGTAGGGGCCGCTTTTGAAGAGGCAGCCTAACATGTGGCTCAGCAGAGCACGCTGAGTCATCGACCAATAATGATGGCGAAGAACGTTCGTCGCCCAAGATGCTCTTAACTCCGGTTGAAAGTTCCCGATCCACCGTTGAATGGTGGTTGACGTCGGCCACTGAGATCGAGAGGGGTAGTGTCCAGTATTTTTCGCACTTTTTTTCAGGGAAGAGTTCCTTCTCCCGGTTCTGGGCGTCCTGGGCGGAGCTGGCCGCGGAGCGGCCGGCGGAGCCCAGGACGCGCGTATCTCAGCGGGCCATCGCCGCCCGCGCCTCCGGTTTCGTCTCGGCC
>JALGUK010000419.1 GCA_029820875.1 Candidatus Zipacnadia bacterium | reverse complement strand
GTTCCCCGCCTCCGAACTGCTGGTCAATTTCATGTTCCGACACGTGGACATGGCTATTCGCAATGTCTCGCAAGAGGAGAACATGGACCGGCTGTTCGGGACGGAAGAATGGCGCGCACTGCAGGGGATAGATGCCTATGATGAACGAGTGAATGCGATCATTGCATTGTTCTCGGGACAGCTACAGGCACAGTTCGTCACGGACATGCTTATGCGTGGGTCAAACAAGGCTCTCAAGTACGTGCTCTTTCATGCCAGCAATCATCCCCAGGGACGCAAGAAGATGAAGGATGCGATGTGGGCGACTGCTCCTGCGGGGAACTTCACGGCTTACGAGCGGGACCGTCCGGGGCAGCTTGTGCTGCTGCAGCTCGAACCAGACCTTGGGCCCCTTCGTGCCGATCTGTGGGAGACCTTTGCCGGGCAAACCGTCGATATGCGTCGCCTATACGAGTGGTTGCTTCGCACTCTCTACCTGGACAAGCACTTGCATACCGTTCTGAGGGATTACAGAAACGCAGGTGTTTTGAGCTGCTCAGGCTATACAGGTCGTTTTGCTTTCAGCAAGAACCCGACGATAAGTTTCCCCGCCGAGCGGCCACCAGAGGCTTAGCTCAAACGTCCAGCCCCGCTTCCTGGAGCAGCGGAAGCCCGACGACCTGTTTGACAGAATCCTTCCACCTGATCATCGGGTGATCCTGGTAGCGTTCATAGACCTGTCGCACGGCTTCGTCACGCTGGCTGCGCTCAATCCCAATGACAGCTCTGTCGCCTTCCTTTGTGTCAACATTGACTCGGCGACGGACCTTGTTCATCTTGCCGATCCAGATCGAATCCGTCACATACGGCAGGCAGGTATCGATCAGCGAATCGACATTGGCGAAGTCAAGGCAGGGCTCTGCGCTCACGCTGGTGTCGAATCCTTCTTCGTACAACATCTTGAGGCAAGCAAGCCGCTCAGAAAAAGGCGGCGCGCCGGGCTCCCAATAAGACAGCAACTGGTCGTCTGTAGCACCAATCGTGAACCGGAAAAGGATCTGGTCCTTGTGCGCCGAAGCAATGCGCCGGACATCTTCCATGCATTCGTAGTGAGGCTTCGAGACGAGGAGAACATCGTTACCCGCCTGGAGGAGTTTGCTGAGCACGGTCAAACATGGTTCCAGCACCTCCGGCGTAATGTCATGAGTCGTGGGAAACATCACCGTGCCAGAGAGCTTTCGGCGGGGCGCAGCGACCTCGCTCCGGCGGACCTTCGGGTGCTGCCACTCTCCTGGTTCGCAGCGGCGGAACCGAACCGCCATCGCCCGGGCATAGCAGTAGCGGCAGTTATGCGAGCACCCGGTGACGCAGTTGACCGAGTGACTCGACCACTCCCTTGTGCCGAATACGCCGCTCATAGCCGTCGCTCCTGCAGGAAGCCCGTCTGACTGTCTCGCCCAGAACCCTCTCCTGTCTCGCTATTCAACCACATCTGCCTTCTTGTCGCAAACACTGCTCCGCACCTACATGGGTACCCATGGTGACGCATCATGCTGCTCA
This sequence comes from Candidatus Zipacnadia bacterium, assembly GCA_029820875.1. Next base: position 812 of record JALGUK010000419.1, on the reverse strand, counting down.
CGAAAGACTTCCGACTGCCAGCTTTTTTCGGTTCGCGCAGTCGAGCGCCCGCCTGGGGCGCCTGCACCAGGTCTCATACGGGGGCGCGGCGGTTCCTGCAGGATCGCCCCGGACCTTTTGGCCTTGAGTCCGAACGGGCTCTTGTTATAATTCTTGGCGGCGGGCCGGTGCAATGACTTCTCCTATGGCTTTGTAGGATAACAACGTATGAGCCGGAAAAGAGGCGGAACAGACCAGGATGCCACGTTGGAAACGGCTCAGAAAAAAGGAAGGGCGCTGGACGTTTCTGCCCTGGAACACTGGCTTTGGGAGGCCGCCTGCCGCATCCGCGGAGAGGTTGATGCACCGAAGTATAAGGATTACATCCTGCCCCTGATCTTTCTGAAGCGCCTCTCGGACGTCTTCGAGGACGAGCTGGACCGTTTGGCCGCCGACTACGGAAGCCGTGATATCGTTGAGCAGTTGCTGACCGAGGACCACAGCCTGGTCCGCTTCTACCTGCCCGAGGATAGTCGCTGGGCCGGTATCGCGGCGCAGACAACCGGGATCGGGGAATACCTGACCGACGCCGTGCGGGCCATCGCACGCGAGAACCCGCGCCTCCAGGGCGTTGTGGACATCGTCGACTTCAACGCCACCACTGCCGGCCAGCGCATCATCAGCGACGAGAAGCTGAAGGCCCTGGTGGACATCCTCGGCCGGCACAGGCTCGGCTTGAATGACGTCGAACCGGACATTCTGGGCCGAGCCTATGAGTACCTGCTGCGCAAGTTCGCCGAGGGCTCCGGGCAAAGCGCGGGCGAGTTCTATAC
>JALGUK010000418.1 GCA_029820875.1 Candidatus Zipacnadia bacterium | reverse complement strand
CTGGATGATGTCGGCCGGGGCCGGGCGGAAGTGCATCTTGCGCAGACATGCCCACACCGCGCGCTCTACGTCTTCGGCCGAGTAGGGCTTGAGCAAGTGCAGCCACATGCGCAATCCCTCTTCGCTCAATTCGGGACCTGCCGTCATCTCGCACATGGCGAGCAGGGCCTTGACCTTGCGCTCTCGCGATTGCTTGTCATTCAAGTTCATCACCCTCCTCAATCACCGCGCGCGCCACACTCTTCATTCTGCGTATGCGACTACTGGCCGGGGCTGATACCAGCCCGTCCAGCCACTTGGCAGGGAACGTTGTCGGGGATGGCGGGTCGCGGGTGAACTCCTCCAGCACCGCGTTTATTGCCTCCTGTTCACTGGCCGCGCCGAGGCGCTTGCGGAACGACAGGGTACGGGCGGCCGCAACAATCTCCTGCGCATAACGTCCCACCTGGCCGGGTGTCCAGTCGGGGGCTGCTTGCAGTATGGCGGCCCGGATTTCGGGGTGATTGGGCACGGCCATGTGCAAGTCGTCGAGCTGTTCAGGGGGGTCGTTCCCAGGGGCGCCGTTTAAGGGGGGTGCACTGCCCTCGCGCTCGCGCGCGTGATTGCTAGTATGCACTCTAGTAATGGGGTGGACTCTCTCTCTGTTCTCTCCTCTCCCTCTATCTCTCTACCTCTCCTCTCCTCTCCTCTCCTCTCAGCGGGACTGGTCCGGGAGTAGTCCGGGAGTAGTCCGGGAGTAGTCCGGGAGTAGTCCGGGACCACTCCAGGATTATCGGCTGTTTTCCCGTTTTGGTCCGGGAGTAGTCCGGGAGTAGTCCGGGACTGGTCCGGGAAATTGCCCTCGTTTTTGCTCGTCTTGAACTCGTCTTGAGCCGAAATATCGGCAATGCTTGACTTTCCATAGACTTTCTGGAGCATTTGCGGAGGACCGTCCCAGCAATCGGGTAGGGGGTAGTCGGGGCGGCCGACCCTGTCGATGCGTACCGACTGGTAGCGGTGGTAGTGGCGGATGTACAGTAACTCCTTGCCATTGGCCTCATACTTGTGGTAAATGCCGCATTCCACGAGTAAATCGATCGCATTTTTGATCTTTCTGTTGCTAATTTCCGCCGCCGGGCACACTCTTGAGTGAAAAAGCTGCACTTTTGCCGGCAAAATGCCCCAAATATCGGCGTGTGGAAGCGACATGAGGAACAATGCAACGGAAAGCGGATTTTTTTCTAGCAACTCCGCCACAACTTCGTCCTCAGAAATCTTGGCCGCGATTTTTGCCCAGGGTCTCATCGTTTTTCCTCCAAAAACGAAAAAATGCCCCCGCCGCCGCTAGCGCATGCAAGGAGGGCGCCAGGCACAAGGAGGCTGCGGCGGCGACCTGGCCAGGGTATTGTACATCTCTCAATGCTCCTTGTCAAGCCCTTTTCGGGCCTCGGCGGTGCAGATTACGGCCGCCACGGCGAATATCCCCAAGCAGAACATGAACCCAGCTACAAATCCAGCGAAAGCATAAAGCCAAGCATCCATCAGTACTCCTCCTTTCGATTGGCCCGATACCATTCGGTTCTCATGGCTGTCCTCCTTTATCGCGTCATCCACAGCAAAAGCCCGAAGACGACGCCAATGGATAATATGGAGAGAAGGATCGCCGCTCGCCTGCTGAACAGCGGCGGGCCTTTTTGTGGTAGGAAATGCTGCATGAACATCACCATCGCTGTCCCTCCTCCTTGGATTTGCGCCGCACTATCGCCGACCCTCCTTCAGCAGCTCCTGTTTTAGCTCGGGGAAGACATCCAGCAATGCAGTCACAATGCATTGCGCTTGCTGGGGCTTTAGGTCATAGATCCGCAGCGTAACATCTGCTGGCCCTACCCCCAATTCTATTTCCAGGCATACTTCGCCCGAGGGCGTCAAGCGTTTGGCCCATACGTACATGTCAACATTGCTCCTTGCCATCATCAATCCTCCCTGGCAACATATACTCATCTTTTTCAATCACCGCATCCAAGCGGAAATCCATCGCCAAGCTAAGGCGACGTTGACCGTATCGGATGTTCGACGTAACCGCCTCATAAGGTTCACCCGCTAGGGCTTTCGTCACTGCACTGAAGATCAGCGCTGCAAACTTCGGGGGTACTGCCATACCAATCTGCCGGCGAACCGGCCCAACGCCACCCTCGAACACGAACCAATCAGGGAATGTCTGCAACCGCGCCATTTCTCGGTTCGTGAGCGCACGGGGCTCCTCCCAATGGTACAAGCACAATTCTGTCGTGGGCTTGGCGATCACCGTTGGGGCAGGCCCCTCAAGCGGCAGTCGCCGATAGCGCAAGCGGGTATACCCGCATTCGGTCATCCTCAGCTCCGGCGGTATACGCTTGCTGGTGGCGTTTTCTCCCGGCGCTATGTAGCGCAAGCGCTCTACAATCCGCGGGCTGTGCTTGGTAAACTCGTTGTTCGGGGCATTGCGCGGAATAGGCGGGTTCTCAATGGCCCGTCGTGCACAGTTATTGCGGTCGGCACACATCGCCGGCGACGGCACGGCGAAGACGCGTCCCACATCGCGCCTGATCCCCACTATGACTATTCTGTGCCGCGTTTGCGGAACACCGTAGTCCTCCAGGGCATACAAGTGCGGCGTTAGCGCATAGCCCACGTCGGCGAAGTCCTGTAGTATGACCTCAAGCGCCATACCGGCGTTGGCCGCAAGAAGACCGGGAACATTCTCTGCAACGAATGCAACCGGCCGAAACCGCCGAACCGCTTCCACGCAGTACGTATACAGCGCACCGTGCCTCCCGTGCAGGCCGCGCCTCCAGCGGTTAACCACGCTGAAATCGTTGCACGGGAAACCGAATGCCATTAGATCAACGGGTGCAAACTGCCCAAAGTCAAGCTTGCGGACATCCTCGCACACAACCGCTTGTGGCCGACCAGGTACGAGGTTCCGCCGATACGTTTCGCAAGCATCGGCGTCTCGGTCCGTGGCCCAAGCTATATCACAACCTGCCCACATGGCCCCAAGGCCGATACCGCCACAGCCACAGAATAGTTCGCCAAGCTTGAAAGGCTCACTCATCGTTTATCACGGCATATAACCTGAAGTCCGTCACCATCCGCAGGCTTTCGTTGTCCGTCCAAAGGTCAATCCACAGGTCTGCGCCCTTGCGTCGAGCCACCCTGTCATTGCGCTTGGCCCCGCGGTCGAGCACCTGGCGCATCTCTCCCGGGTAAATCCACACGTAGCTGCCCATCGGTATCTCGTTCGCGGCCGCCACCCGCTCGCTCACAGGTGCGCCGCTTGCGGTCTGCTTGCCGCTGTGAAACCCCTCATCAGGCGTGTAATGAGTAACCCAAGCCACGCCGGCGACGCGGATACCCTGTTCCAACCCCCGCTTGTAGGCCCGCAGCTTCCATTCGGGGATCTCTCCGAATTCACCGGCCACCGCCTTCATCGCACACCGTCGGAAGGGGTCGGGTTCCTGTTGCCATTTTCGTGGGGCCTGTGCAGGCACCGGCGCAAGCGCGATGTTAGCCAAGAAGCACAAACCGAGGGCATAAAGTGCGATGTCGAGTTTATCCATTGGTAGCGGCCTCCTTTGATAGCTTTAGTACCGGCCCCGGCGGGGAGGGAACGGGCCGGGAGGGAAGCCCGCACACCGGGGCCGGCTGCCCTTTATCTGCTTGAATCTTACTGGTCTCCCTTGGTAAATCCATATTTTGATGCT
>JALGUK010000417.1 GCA_029820875.1 Candidatus Zipacnadia bacterium | reverse complement strand
CATAAGTGATAAAACGCACATAAATCCAGCTCTTTCGCGTTGGTTGACTCTCCGCCGGTCCGTGTGCTATTATACAAAAGCGGTTCCCTTCGCTGGCATTTGCCGCCCGGTTTCATCCCCGCGGGCGCGAGGAATTGTATCATGGAAATCCTCCAGAGACTGGCTGAGTTGGCCAGTGGGATAAACTTCGTTGCTGTCCTCGACATCGCCCTCGTATCATTTATTTGTTACCAGGCGCTCATGTTGCTCAAGGGGACGCGAGCCGTCCAACTTCTGCGGGGCCTGCTGATACTGCTGATAATATGGGCCGTCACTCAGCCGTTGCCGGCCATGTCATGGCTCATCAACAAGGTTGCATTCCCCGGCGTTATCGCCCTCCTGATAATTTTTCAGCCTGAATTGCGGATAGCACTCGAGCGTATCGGGCGTGGGCGCTTGTTCGGAGGCCGTCTTGCTCTGTTGCATACGGAGGCCAAGGCCGAGGTGATTGCGGAGGTGGTTGCAGCCGCGTTAGAGCTGTCTGAGAGGCGACTCGGAGCATTGATTGCAATCGAACGCGACACCGGTTTGGAAGATGTCGCTCGCACCGGCAAGCGCCTGGACGCAGCCGTCTCGGCGGAATTGATTGAAACAATCTTCTCGCCCCGCAGCCCATTGCACGACGGGGCGGTCATCGTATCCGGGAGGCGTGTGACCGCAGCCGCGTGCACTCTGCCCCACTCGTTACACACAGACCTGCCGGCGTCAATGGGGATGCGCCATAGAGCCGCTCTCGGACTGTCCGAACGGACCGATGCAGCGGTCGTGGTTGTATCCGAGGAAACGGGCAACATCGGGCTTGCATTCGAGGGCCATCTGGAATCCGGGCTGAAAAAGGTGGAGATATCCGAACGGTTGCTGGATGTCTTCCAGCAGCCCGCTGGCCTGACATTGCCCGGCCCGTTGACACGCTCGTCCGAGGGTGATGAGCGGGGCTCCGACGCGGCAAGTTGATTTCATTTGGTTGCAGCGCAGTCGGGAGAGGCTATCATGATGCAGTTGATTCGCAGCAACCTGGGTTACAAACTAATCGCGGTCTTGATGGGCATCAGCATTTGGGTTTATGTCCTTTATCAGGAGATCGAGACGGACATCAGAACGCGGCCGGTGAAAATTGAGAACGAGCCGGAGAACTATGTCGTAACCGCATGCCAGCCGCAAGAGGTCGAGGTGACGCTCCGCGGTCACAGGCGGATGATGGAGTCATTGAGGGAAAGAGGGGTTGTTGTCATTGCAGACATTTCTCAGATTGAGCTTCACGGGCCTGACGACTATATTGTGCGTTTGCGCCTCAGCGAGGTGCCCGTGGGTATCGGGAGCCATTGGGAAATCTCCCCAGCCACCACCAAGGTGACGCTGGAACCCGTCGAATCCAAAGAGCGGCATGTTGTCGCCGAACCGCTTGGGATGCCCGACGAAAAATACCGCCTGGTCGGGCCGCCCATCGTGGAGCCGGAGACCGTCAAGGTTGAGGGGGCGCGCAGCATAGTCCACGAGGTGCAGAAGGTTGTGGCGACGGTTGATGTGACCGGCCTAACCGCGGACGAAACATTGGACGTGCAACCTCAGGCGCTTGGCCGGGGGGACCTTAAGCTGGCGGGCGTGAAAATCACTCCAAGTACAGTGAAGGTTACGGTGCGGGTACGGCCCGTCGAGTTTCGTGTCGTCCCAATACGCCTCAACATGTCCGGCAAGCTTCCGCCCGGGTACCGGATCGTGTCCGTTGACATCAATCCATTGGTTGTAACGGTTAAGGGTGACACTTCATCACCCAACTTCGCGCAACTGAAGTCGGTGGACACCGACCCGATAGACATCTCCGGCAAGACAACGACACTGCGTCGGTCTATCGCATTGCGGGTTCCGCGGGGAGTCAGCGTACTGTCCACGCGGTTCTGTCGCGTCACGGTCGAAATCGCGCCGGAGTCGCCGCCGGTTGTGCCGGTGCCGGCGGAGACCGCATCCCCGCCCGCCCCCGCCGAGACGCCCCCCGGAGCCGGGACGGACAACTCAGCGAAGCCGCAGTAGGACGTCGTCGAGCCACAGCGTGTTGGACTGCTCCACACCCATTATCCCAGACACGTCGGCGATGCTTAGTGTGCCCAGTTGGCCTGGATCGAGCTGCCCGTTCTCATCCGCGCTGTCTTGGTCAAGCGCGAACTGCGACAACTCCACCACATGCTCCTGCCACACCTCACCCGCCTGCACAGGGACGAGCGCCGTATAGCGCGACTTATCCAGCTCCTCAAGTGAGACGGCCAATGTCGTGGGATTGCTCGATTTTGCGAGGAAGGAAACGCCTGTCATATCCTG
>JALGUK010000416.1 GCA_029820875.1 Candidatus Zipacnadia bacterium | reverse complement strand
TATAACCCGGGCGAGCAGGACGAGCGCTCGACGATCTTTGTCCACGACGGCACGGAGGCCTCCCTCTCCCTGCGGGAGAGGGCCGGGGTGAGGGCTTCCCAGATCGTCTACCAGCTCGACGACGACACCGACGAGTCGCTCGCGGCCACCGAGCTGACGCACCGGTACCTGTGGGGCCCGGCCGTGGACCAGATCCTGGCCGACGAGCAGATCCACTACGACGGCGGCCAATCGGACTTCGTCACCGACGAGGTCCTTTCCCCGCTCTGCGACCACCTGGGCACGCCGCGCGACCTGGTCGACACCAGCGGCACGCTCCGCATCCACCGCGAGCACGACGCCTTCGGCCGCCTCGTAACCGAAGACCTCTACAACTCCTCCGCCCAATCCGTGACCCCCGGCCAGGCCGGCGCCCTCTTGCACCTCCTCGGCTTCACCGCCCGGCCGTACGACACGGATAGCGCCCTGAACTGGCACTTGAACCGCTGGTATGACCTGGCGACGGGGAAGTGGGTGAGCGAGGATCCGATCGGGTTTAATGGCGGTGATGCGAACTTGTGTCGCTATGTTGGAAACGCCTCGACCATTCGGATTGACCCTCTGGGAAATGAGTACATTGCTCCAATCCTTCCCGATCCTTCCCCCCCGGTTCCGCCTCATCCAGACTTGTTGCCACCACCTGAAGACCCGTTTCCGCCTCACGGTTCCATCGGGTTCGACCCTTGGGACATGCCTTTCCCGGGCTGCTGGGCTCCAATAATCCACGTGCCGGTGCCAATTCCACCGACACCAGTTAGCTTGGCAGCGGACAACTACGAGTTCGACTATGTAAAGGCGGGTTGGTTCCTGGATTTCGTGGGCTACGGTTGGGGCCATCCGAACTACCCATTTGCCCCGATGGGTGCCGGAATGTCGGGATACGCCGTCAACTTTCCTGGGTTGAAAGGATTCAAGACGGTAGTCACTGCCCGGGAGATGCCCGGTGGTGTTGAAGTGTGTAATACTCTGGCATCGGTACAGGGCCAGGATGCCGGTTCAATCACACTGTACGTGAAGAACCTCGAATCCGGAACCTACGACGTGTGGTTCTTTTGGTCCGTTACGCTGATCGCGACGGGGCCAGCACCAAAGCCGCCGCAGGCTAGAGTACTGGGGGGCACACGCGGCGAAATGATTTGGGACGAACGACAGACACCGTTAACGCCCTTGGTGGCGGGCACGCGTACGATCGGCGTATATCAGCGCGCGGCCGATTTGGCCAAGGTGCGACTTGTCGTTTCCGAGGACTGCGAGAAGGTGCAAGTTGCACAGTACAATCCAACTGTGGGCCTTGGCGGGCTCGCGCGCCGGATGTCTCGAGCGATTGGTACTATGAGTCTCTTCAAGGTTGAGAGACTCCCGGGCGAATAGCGGAGGTCTCAGCCAATGTTCAGCAAGACACAGGTGCTCATCGCCTTCGCTCTGTCAGGGATCATAGTGGCTGTGGTCCTGGTGTTTGTTCTCCCCTCCTGCCGAGAGGTAGAACGGATAAGCACGCTGAAATTCCTTGACCTCGGCGTGTCGAACTATAACGTCCACCACGGTTCAGCGCCGCCCGCTTTCTTGTGGGACGCCGCGGGACGCCGCGGTCACAGTTGGAGAGTACTCCTCTTGCCTTACATTGATCATCCTACACTGTACGACGAGTACAGAATGGACCTATCCTGGAGTGCTCCCGAGAACGCTATGTTGCTTGACCGCATGCCTGACGAATACCGTTCGCCAACAGCCGGGCGTCAGCCAGACAGCGTGACGAACTATCTGGCTGTTGTCGGCCACGATACCTTGTGGCCGCCTGGGAGGTGTCTGAGCACGAAGGAGTGGATCGAGTTTCCGACGGATACCGTCCTGCTTGTTGAGGATTTGGAGTCATCGGTTGAGTGGACTGAGCCTGTCGATCTCGAATTGGACCAGGCAATGGCCCATGATGGCCCTTTCCGTCGTCCGGGTGGCGCCCTGTGCCTCTTCCGCGACGGTAGTGTGAGACTCGTCGGTCCGGATGTTGATCCCGATGTACTGGAATCGATGCTCACTCGTGGCGCAGGCGCACAAGAGGAATAGTGCTGAAGTGGTCCAAAATCGGGGGACACAATACCTATTTTGGAAAACTCGGCAAGCTTCAATGGAGCGCGGGGATGGGTAAAGTGAGAAGAGTCATGATGCCCGGCCTGCCGGCACCCCAAAGCTGACAGAGCTGACTGCCGTGGTCACCTTCGCCTACCAGTACGACGCGGCCGGGCGACGCACGCAGGTCGCGGCCAAGATCGGCTCGACCGATGACTTCGTGCGGGATTACGTCTACGACAACCTGGGGCGCA
>JALGUK010000415.1 GCA_029820875.1 Candidatus Zipacnadia bacterium | reverse complement strand
AGGGCCGGGATTGCAAACGCGCCCAGGGAACACATCGCAGGCCCAAGCCGCTGCTTACGGAGGCCGCCGAAAGCAACAATTAATCCGAGAATCAGTAACGTCCCCAGGCCGGTCATCTTCACCCCGGCCGCCAGACCGGCCATAATCCCGGAAATCACCAGCCATCGGCTCCTGTGCTCGTACCACCAGGCGGTAACCCCGTAAACGGCAAGGAGAGTAAAAAGCGTGAGACCCAGATCAATATACGCCGTGCCCGCCTCCCACACGACGAGCGGGACGCTGGCGAAAAGCACGCCGGCGACTAGGCCCGCACGGGGCAACTCGGGGAGAAAACGACGCGCAAATCCAATCATCGCAACGACGCAGAGCACACCTGTAAGAAGGTGGAACCCCTTGGCGAGATAGTCGGATGACAGACTCAGCCCAAGGGTATAAAGCATCTCCATGGTGAACGGGAAGTTGGAGTGATGGTCGTAGGGGATGAAAAAGATACGCGCTTGCTGAAGATATCGTTTCGGTACGGCAAGATGGTATGAAAGGCTGTCCCATTCCTGAAGCACCGGCGGGGTACGCATCCCGACCAGGCCCAACAGCAGCGACACTGCCAGCGCCGCTCCAAGAACCAGGCTGACCAGGCTGCGCGGCCGGTGAAACCGGCGAAGCGACTCCAGGAGCCGGAAAACATCCCGCCATCCCAAAGCCGATGCAATCAACAGAAGCACAACGAACGCCGGCAGGCGTAACATCCCTGCAAGGCCGAGCGCGAAAACGGCATAGGCGAGCGCCCCCAACCCCAGCGCCGAGGCGAATGCAATGCGCTCGGCGCCCTCGTCACACTCCACCCGCATCCACCGAAGGAGGCGGGCTCCCAGGCCGTAAGCTATCAGGGCTACAAGAACGAGAAGTGCAATGTCCTTCAATACCGCAATCTCCCCAAACTCCGCTGCCCGGTCCCTGGCCTCCGGCAGCGCCTGCGTGGACCATCAGAACGCCCGAAGCGACGAAGCCAGGTAAATCACACACACACCGAGCGCCCAGATTAGCCCAATTGTCACCCAGGTGTCGCTCAGCTTACCACGGTCCGGCTCCATGCTCCGCCAACTCCTCGATGGCAACAAACTTGTAGTCCTTCGCTCGCAAATCCGCGATGATTCCCGGCAGAGCCTCGATTGTGGCCTCGACACCGTCACGCATCCGGATGATGCTCCCGTCGCGCGCCAGTTCGATGACCCTGTTCTGGATGGCATTCGGGGTTGCGTCCTGGGTGTCACGGGCGTCAACGGTCCAAAAGACAGGCCGGTGGCCGGTCGTTTCCACTTTAAGGGCCGTCCGTGCATCGTACCAACCGCCCGGGGGGCGCAAGTACGCCGAGGGCTTTCCCGTCAAGTCCATCAATGCCTCGCTCGTGCGAATCACCTCGAACCAGATGTCCAGGTCGCTGATTCCGGTGAGATTGACGCCCGAATACGTTCCATTCTGCAGGCTGTGCCCGGCGGCCGCGGCCTCTTTGACGAGTTCCGATTGTTCGGAAAGACGCTGGCCTACGACGAAGAACGTCGCCTTTACTCTCTCACTGTTCAACACCTGCAGAAGTCTCCGGGAAAGGGCCTCATGAGGGAAATCCTCAAATGTGAGCGCGATTTTCCCCCTCGCGTCTCCGATTGGCTGTACTTGTGAGGCCCTCTCCAGCGCTCCTTGCAGATTCTCAGCCCATGGGAACCCGTTATGCCGGTAAACGATGCGGCCCGCGGCATCAACCACGTACAGAACCGAACCCTCGTCCGCGTAGTACCTACCGGCGACGACCCCGTCTTCGTCAAGCGCGACGGGCCAATCCACACCGAGCGCAAGCCGGGCATCCTTCGCACGGCCGCGCCCGTAGCGCCCTACAGCGACGGGCAGGACCTGGAGTTTCCCTCTGCTGTAAGACTTCAGAAAATCCCGCAAAGCTAAAGCATCGGGCAGGAACTCCTCGGTGGGTGCGGCCCAGAAATGCAAGATAAGCGGCTTGCCCCACAGGTCCACGCTGCACACTTGAGCGCCGTTCAGTGTGGGAAGCAGAAACGTCGGCGCCGGCTCTCCGCGCATTAATGGCTCGGCGGACAGCGGCATGTTCAGCAAGCCGATAACAGCGGTTAGAACAATGGCGGAGCGCAGATTCACTTGTCGCCCTTCCATGTCTGCCAGTTCCAGGCCTCCAGGATGGTCATCGCAAGCACGTAATGCCCTTGCGGGTTCGGATGGATTCCGTCGGGGATTAATGTGAAATCCCGGTCCTTTGACTGCCCCTTGTGCAACGCCACAAGAAGCGGGTGGAACAAATCAATCACCGGTACATCCTGCTCCTTGCCCACCTC
>JALGUK010000414.1 GCA_029820875.1 Candidatus Zipacnadia bacterium | reverse complement strand
CAACCTGGTGGGTCTCCTGCCGTATCTGAAGGGCCTGAGAAACAGGCCGCACGCCACGCCCCGTCAGAAGGTCATCAGCGAGGTCATGACCGGCGTCGAGCGCGTCCGCATCGATACGGAACGCAACTTCCTGGACGTTCTCGACAAGGTCCACGAGATTAGCGCCGAGGCCGTGGACCCGACGCACGTCTTCACGCTCTCCCAGGTGTACGAAGGTCTGCTTCTGAAGATGGGCGAGAAGGGCAACGACGGCGGACAGTTCTTCACGCCCAGGCAGGTCATCAAGGCGATGGTCCGCGTCATCGACCCTGAGGTCGGCGAAACGGTCTATGACCCCGGCTGCGGCACGGGCGGGTTCCTCGCCGAAGCCTATCAGTACATGCTTGATAAACTCGGCGACCGCGCCACCGCCGATCAGATTGAAACCCTCAAGCAACGTACTTTCTGGGGGCGGGAGAAAGAAAACCTCATCTATCCGATAGCCTTGGCCAACCTCGTGCTGCACGGGATCGATAAACCCAACCTCTGGCACGGCAACACGCTAACCGGCCAGGAGACCTACGGTGGCCTGTTTGAGGGCGCGCCGCAGCAATTTGATGTGGTCCTTACCAATCCGCCCTTCGGCGGCAAGGAAGGCAAGGAGGCCCAGACCAACTTCGACTACAAAACGAGTTCCACACAGGCGCTTTTCCTCCAGCACGTAATCCGCAGCATGAAGGAGGGCGGCCGGTGCGGGATCGTCCTCGATGAAGGGCTGCTCTTCCGCACCAACCATGATGCCTTCGTCAAGACCAAGCGGAAACTGCTCGACGACTGCGACCTGTGGTGTATCGTGAGCCTGCCGGCTGGGGTTTTCACGGCGGCCGGGGCGGGCGTCAAGACGAACCTGCTTTTCTTCACCAAGGGCGGGCCTACGCGCAAGATATGGTACTACGACCTGAGCGATGTGAAGGTCCGCAAGAAGACGCCGCTTACGCTGGAGTACTTCGAGGACTTCTTCCGCCTCCTGCCTGACCGCGCCGACAGCCCGCTTTCCTGGACCGTAGACATCGAGGAGCGCAAAAGGATTGCGGCGGAAGAGGCTCAGCCTTTCAAGGAAGAGGCCACGCAACGGCAGCAGGAAGCCGCCCGATGGAAAGAGCGGCTGAAGGAACTGAAAAAGGCCAAGCCGCGCGACGAACAGGCCATCGCCGAGGCCGAGGAGAGAATCAAGGCGCTGACGAAGGAGGCCAAGGCCGCCGCTGCCAAGGCCAAGGAGATCGAGGACGCGGTTTACGACCTCAAAGCCGTGAATCCGAACAAGAAACCGGTGATCGACACGCGCACCCCCGAAGAACTTCTCGACATCATCGAGGCCAAAGGGCGTGAAATCGCCGAGGCACTGGCGGTGTTGCGCAGAGACCGATAGCCATGGGCGGCAGATTGCAAGCATATGCGATGCTGTAAGGAGACGAGAGGATGCAAGTAACCCTTGTTCCATGTGGCCCTGCGGCAAACGAGAGCGAGTTAAAGGCATTCGAACACTTGAAGGCCCGCTTGCAGGATGCACCCGGTGGCGGCAAATGGGTTCTTCTGGTGAATCTGACGTTCTCCGTTAACCATCAACTTCAGTCCGACGAGATTGATGTTGTCGTAATCGGCCCTCCCGGAATACGGATTATCGAGGTCAAGCACTGGACCCCGCAATGGGTAGATTCACACCCGGCCGAGGTGGAACAAGAGGCTGAGAAGATCACATACAAAGCGCGTAAGGTAGGAACGACACTTCGCAAAGTAGTTCGGGACCTCCCCTTTGTGGATGGCGCAATCTTACTAACCCGCGAACCATCGAAGCTACAACGTCTTGCCCAGAAAGTGGTGCGAGGCATCCCATTCAGCACTGTGAATGGGTGGAAGACGGCAGTCGGACTCGATAGGCCGAATGCATTGACTTCCCAGCAGATCGACCTGTTGAGCCGAACCTTGATGCCCAAGAGCGGAGTAGCACTGGACGGGTCGCTGAGACGCCTTGCAGGCTACGTCAACCTGGAACTGCAAACGGCCAGGGAAGAACGGTTCCACCGCATATACAAAGGGGTTCACTCTGTCAGACAAGACCGCGCGATTCTGCATCTCTACGACCTGTCTGCGAGTGATGACAAGAATGCCGAAGCAAAGGCAAGGCGTGAGTTTGAAGCGTTACAACCTCTTCAACTACACGCGTGGGCGCCACGTATTCTTGATTCTTACCAGGGCGCTCCGGGATATGCCGGTGAGATGTTCTTTTTCAGCGTGATCGACCCTGCTGCACCTTGTATTGCAGATCGTGCGTCGGATGATACATGGGATACGATGAGCCGCTTGGCGTTCGCGCAAAACGTTGTTCATGC
>JALGUK010000413.1 GCA_029820875.1 Candidatus Zipacnadia bacterium | reverse complement strand
AGGACGTCCAACCCTTGTGAAATAGGGCGCCTTTCCTCAATAACGCTAACCTCTCGTCATTCTTGTACCACACTTAGGACATACTTGCTGATTGCAAGGCTGCCCGGCGGTGTGAGCGACCGTCGCTCCACATTTGGGACACACACAGTTACCGCCCGGCCCTGCAGCAAATGGTCCGCCCATTCTGCCCCGGCCGGCTCCTTTACCTCGACCGGACCGTGGCGTACCACCAGGACCCTGCCACACCGGTCCCGTTCCATTACCTCTCGGCATCTTACACCTCCTTTCTACGAGCAATGACGTGTCTTGTTCTGTGATGAGCCTGAACCTGCCGAATCCGTTCCGACGTCGCCCTGTGTATCAGGTACGTCATTCTCAAGTTTCACCCGGTCTATCTGCCGGAGCGGCTTGCCCTGCGCTCCGACAAAGCCTTCCAGGTGCTGGGGATGATCTCGCGACTTTCGCAAAATGCAAAATCCGTCGCCTCGTCCGGTCATAGGGCCTTTGCCAAGTGGGCCAGTTCCATCAAACTTCGGCATTTACCTTTCCTCCTTCAATGGCCTTCTTCCCCGCCGCCAAACGCGGCGCTTCTCCGCAGTACTGTTTCGTTGGCACTGCACCCAATATCCCGGGCAATCACCGGACACTTCACCTTCAGCAAGAAAAAGACATTCTTATCGACGCCGCTGAGAGTCTCGTAGTTGCCCTGTCCCTTGGCTATCACCATATCCGCTCTTGAGAAACGCTCATGGAAAGCCGCCGAGCAGTCCTGGAGTATCGTTCCAGGTGCGTCCGAGCCGTTGTCGATCACTTCCACAATTCGGGTCAGACCCGCAACATCTGCGTCTTCAATCGTCGCATCATTTATGACGGGTTTGCCTTTGACGACCACCGTTACTTTTTCATAGGGCAACTGCTCGATAAGTAAGCGATCGAAGACGATTTCGCCGGCATTATCAGCTATGTAGAGAATCGTTTCGGCGTGCACCGTGGCATCCCGGAATAAGGAGAGCTGCATTCGGTTGGGTTCCACCGCGAGAGATTCACGGATAGCTCTATTGACGTCCGGTTCCTCTAACGAGCCGTTGGCGCCGAAATCTATGATGTTGCCGGCTATTGCCAGGCGGATCGCGGTCTCTAGCCGATCTTCCGAGCGCATAATCCGCTTTCGCAGCTCCGGATACAGCCTCAAGGCCAGATTGTTGAACCGGGTTTTGACCCTGCGATATGGGTCATCGCTTCCTATCAATTCCCGGATCAGGCGGTGCATTTGTTGGCCGATTGCTGGCGGGCTCTGGCTCATATCCAACCTGCTCGCTAAGCGAAGAACGCCTTGCACTACCTCTTGGTGAATCTGTTCGTCGTCCGTCGCAAGTCTCGCGGCACACAGAGCCTGCCGAATAAAACAACTGATGCAATCCAAGTAAATACGCATAGCCGGCACCTTGCGGTCGCTAAACCCAATGTCCTTCAACGTTGGCTTGATCCAGCTCTTTTAGATTTCCCGTTTTGAGCGAGTCTATCGCCTCTTGAGCAGTCTGGTTTTGCGCAAGAAACACCTTGATACCCGCTGCATTGAGTGTCTTGAAGGCATTGGGCCCCATATTGCCTGTTATCACAGCGTCGACGCCAAGATCGGCGATGTTTCGCGCTGTCTGAATGCCAGCCCCCTGGGCTGCGTTCAAATTGACCTTGTTGTCCTGGACGTGGAAATCGTCCGTCTCGGTGTCAACAACGATGAGCCAACGAGCCCGTCCGAACCTGCTGTCGATTTCGCTCGAGAGCTCTTTGCCTTGGGCAGTTACCGCGACTTTCATTTGCTTGCCTTTCTGCTCGCCTGCATCTTGTCTGCTCAGACTCCGTCCCCGTCGGTCCCGTTTTGTCGGTTCGCCGATCGGTGCAAGAACCAACGGGGCTCTTGCTCGATCTAACAGCGGCCTCGCCGTCTCCGACGACACCGCCGAAAACCGTTCCTTGCGCCGGGCCACCACCCGGGCAAGGTAAAGCACGGCCTGGCCAATTGACCCGTCTCATAGGCTTTCAGCACACTGTCAACACGACCAGTGACGTATGCCAGAAGTTCGATCCCGACCGCCGCAACCGATTGCGCCAGGTCGCGAGAGACTGCCCCACAAATGACCGTATCCACGCCCAGCTCTTGTAGCCTGGCAGCCCTTTGGGCAGCGGATTCCGGGACCAACAAGGCCTCGGAACGCCTCGTCTCGCCCCCGGCAAAGTCGAAGGCCGGCGAAACACAATCATCGTGTACTGGTATCGCTATTGTCATTGCTCCAACTTCCCGAACGAGTGGGTGTGCAAGCAGCATGCCACAAAAGACGTCCGCTCGGCCGATGTGCTCTAACGTCCGTTATTACAAGCGGTTGCGCGATCAGAATCAATTTTCGCGCCGTGTGGAGGGGTCGAGGTGGATTGCAATTTGCAATACCCTGGATCGGCTGGTAATTGCAATATGCAACCATTTGGGGTAGCGTACATTGCTGTCAAACCGGTCGGCATTCGCCTTAACGATACACTTGAGCTTTGATGCCGTATGCCTTGAGCTTGCGATACAAGGTGCTTTTGTCTATGCCCAGGTCTTTCGCCGCGGCCGCCTGATTACCCTTG
>JALGUK010000412.1 GCA_029820875.1 Candidatus Zipacnadia bacterium | reverse complement strand
GTCACATATCAACTCTCAGGGTGCACGCAGTGTCACCATGGTCAGCACCGACGGCGGCAAGACGTGGAAGGAGGGGCCTGGGGTTCCGGGCAAGCCCTTCAAGGGACCCAACGGGCGGCTGATTCGTGTGGCCTGCAAGTGGTGGCAGGAGCATCCAGCCAGCGAGCGCGAACAGCTTGAGAAAGAGGGGTACTACGTCGCAAACGTGCGCAAGGGCGTTGTCGCTATCTGCGCGGGTGCCTACTGGTCGTGGTCTGACGACGGCGGGAAAACGTGGGAGAAGAAGGACATCGAAATGCCCTTCATGGCATCTCTTGCATCGGGGATGAACTCCCTGCAGCTTGACGACGGCACTATCGTCTTCCCCGTCTACGGCTTCCAAAAGGTCGGGCAGCCGGACTCCTCATGGGTACTTCGCACCACCGATTACGGCAAGACCTGGAAACTGATTAAGCTCAACGAACCGTTTATCATCCGGCTCGACAACGGCCGCCTGATGATAGTCATGCGCACCGGCAGGGGCAAGGACCATCTATGGCAGGCGTTCTCCGACGACGAGGGCGCAAGCTGGCACAGCCTGCGCGACACCGGCGTCAAGGGCCATCCGCCGGACTTGCTGCGCTTACACGACGGCCGAATACTGCTCACATACGGCCACCGTCACGAGCCGTATGGCATTCGAGCGGTGGTCAGCAACGACAACGGTGAGACCTGGGACCTGGACAACATCTGGGTGCTTCGCGATGACGGCGGCGGCGTGGACCTGGGCTACCCGCACTCGGTGCAGCTCAAGGACGGCACTGTCGTCACGGACAGTGGGCAGTGGACAGTGCTCAGCAACGGCGGGAGGCTACGCCAGGACAAGGGGGCACATGCCAATGCAGACGGAACGGAAGCCGCACCCGGAGGGACCCAGTAGTATCCCAGTCAGTCGCCGCCGCTTTTTAGCGACAACCGCCGGGGGCCTTGCGGCAGGTCTGACAGGCAGCTTCGGAGCACTGAGCAAGCTGTGGGCTGGTGAAGGAGGAGAGGCCGAGGTGCAACAGCAATCGCCGTTTGTAATCACCGAAAGCATCGTCGTGTACGACCAGCAAAAAGCTTGGCCAGGCGGCGTGACAGTAGCACCTGACGGCCATCTGGTCGTGACATGGGGACGGGTTGTGGGCGATTGGGGGGCCGGGGGCAAGCCGGAGGTGATCCACTCCACAGACGGGGGGCACACCTGGAGCAAGTCTGAGGTCATTGGCGTGACGCAGCGCGGGCCTAAGGGCTCCCTCGGCGGGTCGCTCGGGCTGCTCACTACATCCAAGGGCTCCATCTTGCAGCCTGCATACGACTTCCTGTCGGTGCCTCCGAAGGATGAAGAGGGGAACTGGAACCTGAGACTGTGCACCGACTACGTGTTCAAGTCCACGGACAACGGATACACGTGGACCAGGCACGAAGTGGATACTGCGGGAGCGCTGGAAGCCTTCATGTACGGCAAAATCATCGAGTTGCGAGACGGGCGGCTCCTTTGCCCGCTTTGGGGTGTTTTCGCCGAAGGAGAGCCTGCGCGCTCGGCGTTGGTCAAGTCATTCGATGACGGCGAGACATGGGGGGATTACACCACCATCGCCTTCGACCCCGACGCAGCTCGCTGGCTCAACAACGAGACCTCGCTGATAGAGCTGCGCAATGGGGACATCCTGGCAATCATCAGGAATGGGCTGCGACGCTCGATCTCGACCGACAAGGGCGAAACGTGGTCACCGCCTGAGCAAACGGAAATACACGGGACCAGCCCCAGCCTTCACCGTGCGCCCTCGGGCAGAATCATCCTTGGCTACCGCGACTCAGAGGCCCCGCGCCCTGTAGCCATTAGCTGGAGTGAAGACGAGGGGAAGACCTGGCTGGGCAAGCTGCGACTGCAGGACCCGAAGGGTATAAACTACGAGGCATGGGCCAAGGACCACGAAGGGGCAGTCGGCGGCTATCCGAGCTTTACCAACCTCCCTGACGGCAGGATATTCGTCATCTTCTATAGCACAGATGAGCGTGGCATTTACATAGCAGCGAATATCCTCGAAGAGGTCGCCTGAGCAGAACCCACCGTAAGCGAGGAATTGCCACGGAGGCGCACAAGTCGCCTTCCTTGCTGGCTGTCAGACCATGCTCCGGGCGGTCATTGACCACATGTCTGCCAACTTCGGGAAGGCACACCTCAATGCAAATGGCACGAAAGCCGTACCCGAACGGAGCCGGTAGTATCCTAGTAAGTCACCGCCGCTTCTTGGCAGCAACCGCCGGGGGGCCTTGCGGCAGGCCTGACAGGCGGCTTCGGAGCACTGAGCAAGCTGCGGGCTAACGCGCCCTTAGCCACTCCACACACTCAGCCCATGCCTTCACTTGCTCTGGCATGTAATACAGGCCGCTCTCGCGCGGCTTGGGCCGGTCGGTGCGGAAGTTATTGCCTGCATACACATGAATCAGGCTCGCGCCTGCCTCGACGGCCGTCCGCAGAGTATTGCGGATTGCCTGCGGGTCGGTCCCCTCGCGATGGCCGTAATGACATGTTTCCACCACTGCTCCCCATTTCTTTTCAGCTCGCAGCGCCGCATCGCGGAACTGTTCAAAGTGGGTCCCGCTCATGTATCCGGCACAAATGTAGTCAAGAGAGGGAATGGCGGCGATCAGGTCCAAGTCCTGGCCCAAGGCCGGAACTGTCCAGGTACGCGGCATCGTGTAAGAGGAGCCCAGCCATCCTTGTTGACCGCCCCATTGCCGCACCGCCTCGTCGCATGCCGCCCCGAGCCACCTGACGTACAGCTCGCACCGCCAACGATACCAGGCCCGCCACAGCTCACTCTCGGGCCAGTCATCGTCGGCCACCAGCATCTGGCGGTTCTCCTCGGTGATAGGGACAGCGGGCAAGCCCTCATTTGCCGATGAGCCGGGCTCCACTGCCCGCGTCGTCACCGGAAAGCGCGCGTCTGCTGCGTCTGCGACGCCCTTCCGTGCCAAGAACGCGCGAAAATCCTGCAGCGCCGCCTGACTGTATGTTGGGCTCGTCCAGTACGTGCTGATAGGCTGAAACCAGAAGTTCTTGCCCGGCTTAGCCATTATCTGTTCGTCGGCCACGAACATCTCGGCCTGCCGCCCAATTGCAGCATACAGTCGCCGACAGCGCTGGCGGAATTCCTCCAGCGCCT
>JALGUK010000411.1 GCA_029820875.1 Candidatus Zipacnadia bacterium | reverse complement strand
AAACGCCCCATCCGTAGTTCAGACGGCTGCCCCTCACCGAGTGCGTAAACGAGGCGGAATCCGCCCCGTTCCTCTACAATCCGCCCGATCGTAACAGGGCCGGGGCGCACAACCGCGCTGCTGATTAGTCCTTCAAAGCCGGGATGTCCAAGCTGACGGATTGCACGCTGCCCCGGGTCGGCAGCGAGGCTGAACGGACAGAAGCCGCACGGCGAGAGGTATACTCCATCGGGGGTGACATCCAGCAGGTCGCCGTACCATGTTACATTACCGGTGAGCCAGTGCATCACTTGCTGTGTGACCAGACAGGGCAGGTCGCCCTCGCAGGAGGCCACCGTTCCCCAGTCCGCAAGCAGCGAAAGCGCAACACAGGCGGTCATCCCGAAGTCCTGTGACAGCTCGTACTGGCACTTGACCGTCAGCCCGTCTAAGTCATACTCGCCGGCAAGCTCCCGCAGGGCGAGAGCCATCGCCGCGGCGGTCTGGAGCTGGTCAGGCGTGACATCCTCCGCCACGCGCGCGATGTTCCGAAGCTCCTCGACCACGCACGCATACTGCTCCTCGCCGATTCCTTTCATCTTCTCGATGAGCGTGTGAGTGTCGATGTGGACTATCTCCGGACCGAGAAGCCCGCGCGTGAGGACATGGTCCATCGTCCCCGAGTACATACCCATCGAGGCATATCCGACCAGCCCGAGCCTCGTGCGCTTGAGCCGCTGCTTTGCAAAGGCCGCTCGCGCGAACGCCAGCGCCGCTTCAATGCACTCCTTTTCATCCGGTCGGCCTACGATGTGCTCGCACGGATACCCAAGCCGGTCCAGCGCGCCCTTCAGCACCGCGTGCCCGACAAAAGAGCCTGTCAGCTCAGGCATGTCAGGGTAAGGGCCCTTGACGAATGACCAGACCGCGAAGGGGATGTGCTCGAACTCGCGGATAGCGGCCATCGCAACCGGAGCTTCAATCCAGGTGGCCACAAGAAGGATAACGCCGTCCGCATTCTTTTCCACCGCCCACCGCCCCCACCGTAAAGCGGCCCGGTGGTCGCAGGATGCGTCGCGGGCGACCTCAACATGCACTTTCTGCTTCGTCAGCCGCTCGGCCATTTCCAGCGCTGCCCGCTGCCCGACCTCGGTCGGATAGTCGGGATGGCCGACAGTGACAATTACGATATTGGGTTGAGTTCGCGACATCACGCTGCCTCACATCGCTCGCCGTGCTCAAGCCGTAGTACTCCCCTCTCTGGAGCGGAGAGGGGCCGGAGATGAGGCTTCCCGCCCTACTCGTAGAACCAGCTTGCAGGTAGACCCCACAGGCAGAGCGACAGGCCGCCCTTGTAGTTGAAATAGGTCACAAGCGCCATATCCCCGACCCAGGTGACCGCAGGATAGGCCCAGGCATCGTCCGGTGTATCCTCGAGGTTGCGGAAATGGCCCCAGGTCTTGCCCTCGTTTCTGGAGATGGCCGACGTCAGCGGATTGCGCTTCTTCGCGCCCGGGTTGTGGTTCCAGATGGCGAGCAGGTCGCCGGTCGCGGGGATGCGGCTGATTGAAACCGGTGCAGCGGTGCCCCTCAGCGGAGTCGGTTCCGGCTCGCTCCAGGTCTCCCCGCCGTCCTCGGAGATGCTCTTGTACTGGCAGCCCAATTGGGTGCGCATGAGCATCATGACCCGTCCGTCCCTAAGCTCGATGCAGGCCGGCTCCCAGCAGCCACCGCCTGCAGGCCTGACCCGCTGGCTGTCGCGCCAGGTCTGGCCGTCATCATCGGAGATGACGCAATAGCTGTCGCCGCCCTCCCAGGCTTCGAGCAGAATCCGGCCGGTGCTCAGTCGGATACACCGCCCATTGGTCAGGCCGGTGTACTTGTCCGCCGGGCTGAGCTGCTTGGCGGGGCCGAAGGTCCTGCCCTCGTCACTGGATGTGCGCATCATGATGCGGCAGTCGGTGCTGGGCGTGTTCTTCTGGCAGTAAAACAGGGCGATATCGCCGTTCTTGAGTCGGAGGAAGTTGACTTCCATGACATTGCAGCCGCCGTCGTTCTCCACCAGAGTATAAGCCTCGCTCCAGGTCCGCCCACCGTCCTCGGAGACTTTCCCGTCAATCCTCGCCGGGCCGTGATCGGCGCCGTTGCCAGCGTAAAAATTCGTCCAACCCAGCAGAAGCCGCCCGTCCTTGAGCTGGATGATGTCGGCCTCGCTGTTGCGAGGGTTGTCCGGGCCGACAGGTGCGACCACGAGCTTGAACGGCTCGTTCTGGTTCATTTGCGCGAGTCCCTCCGGGCAGTAAATGAGAAGCACCACGAAACCGGCAAGCAATAGTCCGAGCATTCGCAACATGCGGCCGTGCATGCTCATAACACCTCCTAACAGGCTTGTTTCCCTGCTGAGAGC
>JALGUK010000410.1 GCA_029820875.1 Candidatus Zipacnadia bacterium | reverse complement strand
CGGCTGGCGTTGGTCGGGCCTCACCCCCGGCCCCTCTCCTTCGGTCTCGGCTTCGCCGAGCGCCTCAGGAGAGGGGAGCACGGCAAAGACCGCTTTGCGCAAGATGGAGGTCGTGCAGTGCCCAAACTATGGTCCGGCCGTTTCAAATCCGACTTGACCGAAGAGGTCCTCGCCTTCAGCGAGTCCACCGAGGCTGACGGGCGGATGGTCGCGGAGGACATCTGGGGCAGCGAGGCGCACGCGCTGATGCTCGCCAAGCAGGGAATCATCGGCGAGGACGACCTGCGCGTGATACTGCTGTTCCTGGAGAAGGCACGCGAGGACGTACAGGCCGGCGAATTCCGGCTCAGGCCGGAGCGAGGACGTACAGGCCGGCGAATTCCGGCTCAGGCCGGAGCTTGAGGACGTGCACATGAACGTCGAGACGTACCTCATCGAGGGCGCGGGCCGGGAGTTCGGCGGGAAGCTCCATACCGCCCGCTCGCGCAACGACCAGGTCGTCACCGACGCGAAAATGCACACCCGGCAGCGGCTGCTTGACACCTCGCGGCTCGTCATCGAGCTTCAGCGCGTGCTGCTCAAACTCGCCGAAGAGCACGCCGAGACCGTCATGCCCGGCTACACTCATGTCCAGCACGCGCAGCCCATCACCCTCGGCTTCTGGGCGACGGGATACGTCTCCATGCTCTGCCGCGACCTGCAACGGCTGAGCAACGCCTTCGCGACCACCAACATCTGCCCCCTCGGGGCCTGCGCCCTGGCCGGGACATCCTTCCCGACCGACCGGGAGCTTACCGCCGGCTTGCTGGGCTTCGATTCGGTGCAGGAGCATTCCCTGGACGCCGTCGCCTCACGCGATTTCGTCGCGGAGACGCTTGCGGCGCTCTCCATCCTGATGTCGAGCCTCTCAAGATTGGCCGAAGAACTCGTCTTCTGGAGCAGCTACGAGTTCGGACTAATCGAACTCGACGACGCCTATTGTACCGGCAGCTCGATTATGCCACAGAAGAAGAACCCGTGCGTTGCCGAGCTGACACGCGGCAAGACCGGCCTCGTCTACGGGCGGCTGATGCAGGTGCTGACGATGCTCAAGGGCCTGCCGACCGCCTACAATCGCGACCTGCAGGAGGATAAGCCGCCGCTGTGGGAGGCCTTCGACTGTACGCAGCAGTGCCTGCGGGTGATGGCGGGGGCCATCTCCAGTATGCGCGTCAACAAGGAGCGCATGGCCGAGCTTGCAGGCGCGAACTTCGCGACCGCCACCGAGCTGGCAAACTACCTCGTGCGCGAGCGGGCGCTGCCGTTCCGGGAGTGTCACGAGATCGTCGGCGGGACCGTCGGGGCGCTCGTTGTGGAGGGGAAGACATTCGCCGACCTGGGGCGGACTCGGGAACTCCTCGCCGAGCGCGGCATACACATCGAGGAAACGACGCTGCAAGAGCTCCTTGACCCGAAGCTCGCGGTCACGAGGAGCCAAAGCCTGGGCGGAACATCCCCGGCTGAGGTGCGGCGAATGGCCAAAGGGCTGGAGGCGGCAGTCAGCCGGTTCGAAGCCGCAGCCGGGGAGCGGCAGTCCCGCATTGACCAGGCGCGTGCGCGGACCGCGTCGCTTGTGGATGACGTGCTGAGCGGGAAGCCCTTGGCATCGCTCAGGATGACAAGCCAATGAAGGGGACACGAAACCTTGGTTGACGTCACGGCCGAGATAGTCCTCAACAAGCAGGTTGCCCCCGACCACCACGTTGTCACTCTTTACGCCCCTGAAATCGCTACGGTCGTCCTGCCGGGCCAATTCATTCACGTGCGCGTCGCCGAGGCCGTCGAGCCGCTTCTGCGCGTGCCGCTGGGCGTGCACGACATTACAAATGATGGAAAAGTACTGGTGCTCGTCAAGGTGGTCGGGTCGCGGACTGCTGCGCTCGCAAATAAATCGACCGGCGAGGTCGTGGACGTCCTCGGCCCGCTCGGAGTCCCGTTCTCCCCAGGCTTGCCGGATGAAACAATCGCGCTCGTGGGCGGAGGCGTGGGCCTGGCTCCATTGCTGTTTTTCGCCAGGCGACTGCGTGCAGGCGACCGGAGCGGGCGACTGGTCATTCTCGCCGGCCTTCGCACCGCCGACCACCTCCCCATTGCCCGCCCTCTTGAGCCTTTGGCCGATGAATTCATCATTACCACAGACGATGGTTCCATTGGCCGGCCCGGCCTTGTCTCAGACGCCCTGGCAGAGCACGTCGAGGGGAAGCGTGTTGACCGCATAACCGCCTGCGGCCCTCTGCCGATGTTGCGGGCGGTAGCGGAAATCGCGCAGCAGGCCGAAATTCCATGCCAGGTTTCCTTCGAACGAAGAATGGGCTGCGGCGTCGGCGTATGCCTGGGGTGCGTGGTCCCGGTTTGGGTTGAAGGCGTGCGGGAGCGGAAGTGGGAGTACGTGCGCAGTTGCGTGGACGGCCCGACGTTCGACGCTCGCGATATTGTCTGGGAGGAGATAAGCGAGTGAGCGGAAGAGCAAGGCCCAACCTCGAGGTGGATATCGGCGGCCTGCACATGAAAAACCCCATCATGGCCGCCTCGGGCTGCTTCGGGTACGGGTACGAGTACGCGGAGATTATTGATGTCGGGCGCCTCGGGGCCATCGTCACCAACACCAAGGGCACATCCCTGCGCCCGCTGCGCGGGAACCCTGTTCCCCGCATTGCCCACACCCCGGCGGGAATGCTCAACGCCATCGGCCTTCAGAACGACGGCGTGGACTCTCTGCTCGCCGAGAAGCTGCCGAAGATGCGCAGGCTGGGGACCAGGATTATTGTGAACATCTTCGGCGAGACCGTCGCAGAGTACGCGCAACTGGCCGAGCGGCTGGACGCCGCGGAGGGCGTGGATGCGCTCGAGTTGAACATCTCCTGCCCGAACACCCAGGCTGGCGGAATGGCCTTCGGGGTGGACCCGGGGGCCGTCCGTGAGGTGGTCGCGGCGGTGCGCGAGCGCACGCGGCTGCCGCTGTTGGTCAAGCTCTCCCCGAACGTCACCGACATTACCGCCACCGCCCGCGCGGCGGTGGATGCCGGTGCAGACGCCCTCTCGCTGATAAACACGCTCGTGGGGATGGCAATTGACGTGCAAACGCGCAAGCCCCTGCTTGCGAACCTCACAGGCGGACTTTCCGGGCCGGCAATCAAGCCTATTGCGGTCCGGATGGTGTGGGAAGTGGCGCAGGCGATGCGGCCCGAAGCACCAAGGCCCATC
>JALGUK010000409.1 GCA_029820875.1 Candidatus Zipacnadia bacterium | reverse complement strand
GGCAGGTCGTTCGGAGCAAGGTGGTCGGGGAGCGGCAATGAACTGGGACCAGATTATTGCAACCGGAAGCGGCATCGTTCAATTCGTCGTGATACTGGGCATGATGGTGCTCTTCCACGAGCTGGGGCACCTGGTGGCCGCACGCCTGGTCGGAATGCGCGTCTACGAGTTCTCAATCGGCTTTTTCCGGCCGGCGCTGTACTCATTTGAGCGCGGGGGAGTCACCTACTCGATACGTCCGATACCGCTCGGCGGCTATGTTCGCATCGCCGGAATGGAACCGGGGGATGAGGACGCACCTGACGGGTACAATACCAAGCCTCTGTGGGCACGGGCGGCTGTGATATGCGCAGGCTCTGGAATGAACATCGTTTTGGCGGCCTTGTTCTTCTGGTGCGCGCTGGCATTCTACGGCGAGGCGCAGACAGGACCGTTCGATATCCCGCGAAGCACCACGGTAGTCGCGCGCGTCACCCCGAACAACCCGGCTCACGCTGTCGGTGTCAAGCCGGGTGACAGAGTTGTCGCCGTAAATGGAACAATCACCGCATCCCCTACCAAAGCCGGAGAACTTATCCGTCCCAACGCCGGCAAGGAAATAACCATCACGGTCCTGCGCGGCGGACGGAAAGTGACGGTCAACGCCTCTGTTGAGTGGGCCTTCGAGCAATGGCTTGAACAGAACGGCAGACCGAACATGCACTTCGTGTCCCTGCCCGATTCCTTCCGTTATCCCCCGTTCTCTTCCGACCTCAAGTACTGGGAAGACCTGCGGTGGGGTGACGAGGTTCTGTCCGTCGAAGGGATGCGGGACGCCGATCCTCTCCAGGTCGCCCGGGTCGCGCGGCGCCGTAAGGGTTATCCGCTGCTGGTCAAGGTCAAACGGGGAGCACGAGAGGTGCCCGTCGTGGTTTCCCCGGAATGGCTCTTTACGACATGGGCCATCGCCAGGAACGTACATGGCTTCCTGCTTCGCGCCGACGACATGAAACCGTCGGTTCGAGCTGCTGTGGATCTAAAGCCCGGCGACTGGGTCGTTGAAATCGGCGGTATCGAAAGCGCCACTCCCGCTGATATGATTGACCTGTACATGGAGAAGACCGATGTCGAGCTTACCATCCAGCGCGCCGCGGAGGAGATGGTTCTGAACGTCACCCCGAGGGCGGTGGAAGTTGATGATATCAGTTGGGCGGCCAGCGGTAATCCCATCTACAAGAAGGAGCAGATCGGGCGCATCGGCGTCGCCTGGCATATACTTCGCAAGCCCCTGAGCTTCGTCGAGGAGATCTCCGGCGCGATCAATGAGACCTACGTGGCCGCCGTGGTGATTCCGAAGGCGGTCGTGTGGGTGATTAAGGGATTGCTCCCGAGCGAAATCGGGGGACCGCTTCGGATCGGAGCCGAAGTTGTCAAGGCATCGTACCTGGGGCTGGAGGGTGTCCTTGCGCTTGCAGGCTTCATCAGCGTCAACCTCGCCATTATCAATATGGTGCCGTTCCCCGCTCTGGACGGTTTCTGGGTCGCAATGGTCGGCTACGAAGCCGTTGTGCGCAAGCCGCTCAACCGCCGTGCACAGGCGGTCGCCGTCACGATCGGCTTCTTCGTTCTAATCGGCCTTTTCGTCCTTGTGACAATCAACGATATCGTGAGGCTGTTGTAATCTTCTCGGAGGCAAAGACCGATGCAGCGGCGGAGCACCCGGCAGATAAAGGTCCGCGGCGTCGCGGTCGGCGGCGGGGCGCCCGTCTCCATCCAGTCCATGACCAACACGAAAACCCAGGACGTGGATGCGACCGCCGCCCAGATACAGCGCCTTCTCGCGGCGGGGTGTGAGATCGTGCGCGTCGCAATCCCGAACACGAAGGCAGCCGACGCCTTCGGGGAGCTGAGGGAGCGCTTCGACTGCCCCCTGGTGGCTGACATACACTTCGACTATCGCCTGGCGCTGCGTGCGGCGGAGCTGGGTGCCGACAAGTTGCGCATCAATCCGGGCAACATCGGGGACAGAAGCAAAGTCGAGCAGGTGGTGGCGGCCGCCTCCGAGCGTGGGATTCCCATCCGCGTGGGCGTCAACGCCGGGTCGCTTGAACTCCGGTTGATTGACAAGCACGGCGGCCCCACGCCGGCGGCGCTGTGTGAGAGCGCGCTCGACGAGGTCGCGTTCCTCGAGGAGCTGGGCTTTCGCGACATCGTGGTCTCCATCAAGGCCTCGGACGTCCCGCGGACCATCGAGGCCAACCGCCTTTTCGCCCGCGAGACCGACATCCCCCTTCATTTGGGCATTACGGAGGCAGGCCTGCCTGAGACAGGAGTCGTCAAGTCGGCTGTCGGCATCGGCGCGCTGCTTGCTGAGGGCATCGGGGACACGCTCCGGGTCTCCCTCACCGGCGACCCGGTGGTCGA
>JALGUK010000408.1 GCA_029820875.1 Candidatus Zipacnadia bacterium | reverse complement strand
GATAAGCGTCCCGTGGGTGCCGAGCAGCATCCACTTGGGCGCCTCGGCGCGGCAGGAGGTGGATATCTCGATGTCGCCGACGCGGCCGTTTTCCGCCTTCATCACCAGCTTGACGTGGTCCTCGGCGTCTCCGACGTCGGAGATAAGCTTCATATCGGAGAACAGCTCCGTCACGGGCGCACCGAATGCCTGGAGCATGACGTCTATCATGTGCGCGCCCCAGTTGTTCAGCAGGCCGCCGGCGTACTTTTGCAGGGTCTGCCAGTCGTTGCGGCGCGCGAAGCCCCAGTTGTAGGACCGAATCTCGAAGACCTCCCCGATGCGCTTGCTCTTAATGATGTCCAGAATGTGCCGCACGTCGGGGGAGAAGCGGTAGTTGTGGTGCACGAACAGCTTGCGCTTCGCCTTCTGCGCGGTCGCCGCCATGCGCTTGGCCGCGGCCAGTGATTTCGCCATCGGCTTCTCGACGAGGACGTGCCGCCCGGACCGCAGCGCGTCACAAGTGACCGAATGGTGCGTATCTGAATAGGTAGCCACCACCACAAGCTCAGCATCCGCCTCCTTCAGAAGGGACTTATGGTCCGCGAATGTGGCGCACCCGAACTCGGCGTGGGCCTCTTCAAGTCGTTCGGGAAGCCAATCCGCGACGGCAGTGACCTTGAACCTCTCGTCCCCCCTCATCCGCGCGATATGGATGTTCCAACCCGACCGCCCAAGTCCGACTACGGCGACAGTGATCGGTTTTTTGCTTGCCATGGCTGCTTCACTATCCTTACCGAATAATTGGTTATAGTCCGCAATGCATGAATTCTGTGCCGGTGCGCGAGTTCCTTCTACAGTTGACCACTTCAAGGCCCTGGCGGGAGGAGCCGTCGCGGCGGCAGCGAATCGTAAGAAAACGGTTGCCAATCAGGATTGTCATTCTAAGTATACTACTTACCGTAGTCATTTAGAGCATATCGCTCACCTTGTTATTCTAAGCATACTACTCACCTTGTCATTCTGAGCGCAGCGAAGAATCTGCTGTTGCGCCGTTCGCGCCGGCGGCCCTGTACGGCAGATTCTTCACTCCGCTTCGCTCCGTTCAGAATGACAACATGATAAGCTTCGCTCCGTTCAGAATGACAAGGAGGAGCGGGAGGCCAGTAGCTGCAAAAACTTTCGGGTTGGGCGACTGTCGGAAAGCTCATTGGCTCTTTCAGGTGAAGAACCCGGCTCAAACTTCACCCGCCTAGACCGGCGCTTCAGCGCCGGGGCGGGGAAGGTAAGTAGTTGCAAAAAATACCCGCTGGAGGCGACTTCTCATGTGCTCTTTTATCTGGATTCCCCTCGCGGCCCAGGTCACCTTGTCCTCCGCGATATTCGGCGCTGCCCCGCTCAGCGAGCAGCCGCCGTGGCTCGGGTGCGCCGCGGGACGGCTCACACCGGGCGAAGTCCCGCCACCGTGGACGCCGCTTGAAGTGGAGGGCACGTGGGTGAAGTGCTGGGGTCGCAAGTACCGCTTCTTCGCATCGGGCTTGCCGGAGCAGATCCTGTCCGCGGACGCACGCCTTCTGGCCGACGTCATTCGGCTGGTTGTGCGGTCCGATGGGCAGGACTGGGTCTCCGGCGTCATCACGGGTCGGAACCCTACCATCCAAGGGGGGCCGAACCGCATTGAGGTCCGTCAGCAGAGCAGGGGCGGCTTGATGCGCGCCGACTCGTGGATGGAGTATGACGGCGTAGTCAACGTAGAGGCGACAGTGCGCCCGCGGGAGGGCGAGAGTCTCAGCTCGGTTGTGCTGGAGATCCCCCTCAAGTCCGAACACGCCAAGTACTACCACTTCTGGCCCGGGCGTTGGGGGAGCGCGTACAACTCGGGCGCGATTCCCGAGGAGGGCATGAGGCTGCCGTTCAAGCCTTATGTGTGGATTGGGGACGAGGAGCGGGGGCTGAGCTGGTTCTGCGAGTCGGACAAGGGCTGGGACCCGCTTGACCGCGACGACTGCATCGAGATTGCGCCTGAGGGGAACGCTGTAGTCCTTCGCTTGCACCTGCGGACCCCGGATGCTAAACCCGTCAATGGGCCTCTGACCTACACATTCGGCCTGCAGGCTACGCCGGTGAAGCCCCGGCCGAAGGACTTCCACTCCTGGCACATCTGCCACGGCGCATACTACGGGATGGAATCGCAGCCGTGGCGTCAGACCGGCACTTTGACCTACCCGATGGCCGGGAACCTGGACCCGGCGAGCGGCACGCTCGAGGCCTGGGTCAGGCCGATGTTCGACCCGAACGTGGAGCTGAAGGAGGACGAGAACCGGGGAGCCTACAACCGCGAGTTCGTGCGGTTCAATCTCGCCGATGGAACCGTCGCGAGCCTTTACTGGAACATTGATGACCGCGGGATGCGCTTTTACGTGCG
>JALGUK010000407.1 GCA_029820875.1 Candidatus Zipacnadia bacterium | reverse complement strand
CAAGAAGTCATGAGCAGCGTGCGACAGCGCGTGGTTACCGGCGCCCCTGCCGGGCTCCTGATCGCGGTGGTGCTGCGCGTCTTCTACTCTGTCCTCGCGGCCGCCGCGACACCCTTCTTGCGGCTGGATCCCGCGCTGATCCGGACCAACGACTGGACAGAGCACCTGATCGAACGCTCGGACGGGCTCTCGTACATGCTGGTGGGCGTCTGGCAGCGGTTCGACACTCGACAATTGACAGGGGCAGACCACAAGAACATAATGCAGTGAATCTAACATGAAACTCTCGCGACCAAAGTGGACCAGATCGTTATTCGCACCGTGCGCTCCACATAACCGCTGGTGGTCACTTACGTATTTCGCGATCGCCGTTTTCGCCTGTGCACCTTTTTGGGCGTACCCTTATTTCCCATCCCAGGACGGCCCGTCCCACCTTTACAACGCCGTCGTTCTGGCAGACTACAATCACGTGGACCTTTACCAGGACTACTATACATTTCACTTCCGAGAGGCGGGGAACATCCTGAGCCAGTTGGTCCTTGCCGGCCTCGTCAAATTCGTAGATCCACACTTTGCGGAGAAATTGTTTTTGACAGCGTATGTCTTGCTGTTCCTAATATGTTACGGATACCTTCTCGCAAAACTGACCCCGAGCGCAATCATATTCCTCTCCTGCGCATTTCTATTTCTTTCGAACTTTTTCTTGCTAATGGGCTTCTGGAATTTCTGCATTAGCATCCCGCTGCTATTTTTCAGCCTGGGATACTACCTGACACACCGTTCGCGATGGGATTGCCCTTCCGCTACGGTTTTCTTTATCGCCAGTGCACTTCTGTACTTCACGCACATGTTCACCTGGGCCATACTTGCGCTAGCTGTCGCATTGTTCTTGCTCACGAGCTTCGTAGAGCTTTTCCACAAGAGCAACAAGTCCTTGCCTGACGCCGTCCGCCGGCTCGCTCGGATCGCGGCAATACCGCTGGGCGGTCTGGCCGCGCCGGCGGTATTGTTTCTCGTCCAATTGAACGATTTCAATCCCAGTCGCGCGTTTCGGGATACCTCACCGTTGTGGAGTGCCCAGCCTGCAGCGGTCGCTGAGTACAGTCTGTGGTGCCTTCGGATGGGTGCTGACCACGAGTTGTTGGTACTGCACATCGCCGCCGTGGCGTTAGGGCTGCTGTTCGCAGCCGTAGTGGCGTACAAGATTTGGCGTGAGGAATTTCTCAGCCCGGTGGATGTGTGGCTCGTTCTGAGCATCTCTTGCACAATCATGTTAGTCATCGGGCCAGACAGACTCGGTGCGGGCGGATATATTCGGCTGCGGTTCGCAATCTTCGCATACCTGTTTCTGGCTACCTGGCTGGCCGCACAGCGGTTCTGGCCCCGGTGGACTCTCGGGCTCGTCGGAATAGGTTTTTGCATTCTCAGCGTCGCTCTACTCGGAACTCGGCTACCCGTGTATGAGCGATGGAATCGCCATTTGGAGGAGTTTATGACGGTAGATCCGTATATCCGATCTGGCACAACCGTCTTGGCGGTACCACTGAACCTGGATATAGAACTCGGACCGATGTTGCACGCCGTGGATCATCTTACGCCGAAACCGTTTATTGACCTCCGAAACTATGAGGCGGCGTATTCTGTTTTTCTTACTTCCTTTAGAGCTAAGCGGTCCCCATTCAATCGTCTCGGAACGCTGTCAACCCTGGAAGGCGACCCGCCTGCCTTCAGAATCCACAAGTACGAGGCCGAGACGCCCGGACGGGTGGACTATGTGCTGTTCTACGGACTCCTTCGCGGCGCGGAGCAGTTTCCGGAGGCTACAGCCTACGCAAACGAACTCGGGGACTATGAAGTCGTGTTCGTCTCTGCGCCCAATCGACTAGTCCGATTGTATCGGAAGCTTCGAAGCGAATAGAGAGAAGGACGTCTCCCCGCAGGCCTCTACGGCGGAAACGTGACGTTGCTAAGTCGGGAAACGGAACTTGATTGTATGGCCCTGCGGCCCGATGGTGAGGGCACCATCAGCTTGCACAGTTTCGAATCTCGTTCGAAACAGCGGCTAGCCACGGCATGGAGAACTATTGGAGTCCTGTCAGTGTCATGCGGCCAGCCCTCGCGTGCGGGGCTCAACCACCGTCCGGGCCATTGCGCCCCCACACAGCTCGGGTGTGATGACAAAATGCGCAACACCGTTGCTCCAGTGCTTGGTCTCCAATCGGAGAAAAGTGGGCCGAACGCCCCTGAACCTGGACCCCTTCGCGCGCTTACCGGAACTCTTTCCGTTTCCGGCTGCGGCGCCGCAACAGGTAGAGCACCAACACAACGGCCGCTGCGATCCACAAAACAGTGCGAAGATCGATGCTTCCCATAATTACTCTGTACCTCCTTTCACGCTCCTGGAAGACCCTC
>JALGUK010000406.1 GCA_029820875.1 Candidatus Zipacnadia bacterium | reverse complement strand
CGCGAGTGGAACGACAACCCTTACAGCATCCGCCAGGGCGGCCCCTGCGAGACTCCCGAGGATTTCTGGACCAATCCCGAGGCGCGCAGGCTCTGGAAGCAGCGCTTGCGGTACACGGTCGCGCGGTTTGCCGCCGAGCCGGGCCTGCTGTGCTGGGACATGCTTAACGAGGTGGCCGCACCGGTAAAATGGCTCGACGAGATGGCCGCCTACCTGCACGAGATTGACCCATATCAGCATCCTGTCACTACGACTTGGTGCCGCGGAGCCGCTAAGAGGTCGCGCGAGCTGGACCTACTGAGCGACCACATCTACGGGGACCCGGACAAGCCCGAATGGCGCAACCTTGGCGGACATCTTCGCTGGCTTTGCATTAATTGGCCTAAAGACGAAAACTGGCTCGTTGACCGGCCGATTCTCATCGGTGAGTTTGGCATCAGCCCTTACAAGAGTGCCGACGAGCTGGAACCCGGGGGCCGAGGAATCTGGCTTCACAACGGTCTGTGGTATTGCTTCATCAGCGGTGGCGCCGGCGCGCTCCCGTGGGGTATGATGAAGGGCACCGAGTACCTGGAGGACTACAACCTGTGGCATCAATTCACGCCGCTGGCGCAGTTCGTAAAGTTGGTCCCGTGGGAGCAGCGCCCGTTCACGCCCTTGCCCAAGCCGCTGCCGACCACCAACGAGCATGCTGCTGCTTACGGTCTCAAAGGGCAGAGCACGACCATCATCTGGGTCCACGATACCCGCAGCACCTGGTGGGGCGCCCATACCGGATGGAAGGCGCGAAGGATTCGCGGCTGCACGCTCTCCATCCCTGCTGAAGGTGAACATGCAGAGGTCCTCCTGTATGATACATGGAACGGTTCGCTCATCGGAAAGCAAATGCTTTCGCCAGCCGGTGGCGTGCTCGAGGTCGCTCTGCCTCCCTTCAAGCGCGATATGGGAGCGATTATCAGATGGCGCCGATAAAAGCAACAGCATAGCGCGGGAGGAAATGCTAATGCGCGGAGGCGTTGCCGTCGCACTTATTCTCGGTATCGTTATTCCGGCAATCTCGGCTCAACTCGAAATCGGGACGCAGAAGCAACTGTTTCTGGACGATTACGTCATCGAGAAGATGGACGGCCTCAAGCGCATCGTAAACCAGCCGCAACGCTACCCGGGGAACCCGATAGTGGGCCGGGACTATCCCTGGGAGGAGGGCTCGGTTGACATTCCTCTCGTGGTTTTCGACCCTGAGACGGGCCTCTACCAGATGTACTACCGCGCCTACCCCACCACCGACGGCCGCTACACCTGCTACGCCCGCTCCACCGATGGAATCCACTGGGAGAAGCCCATGCTCGGCTTTGCCACCTACCAGGATGGGAAAACCGAGAACAATATCCTCTTTCCGACACACGACGGCTATGGCTCCTTCTGTCCGCAGGCCGCGTCCATTGACCCTGACCCCCCTTCGCCGGACCGCCGCTTCGTGATGGTTTACAGGGATGACGCGAGCGAGATGACCGCGGTCTCGCCGGACGGCCTCCACTGGACCAACGTGGCCAACATCGGTGACTTCCGCAGAGACACCCTCCCGACCCCGCCGACGGTTAATCCCAAGTACCTGTTCCTGCACCAGAACTGGGTCACGGGGGAGCTGGACCACCGCTACCGGGGCGTCTGGCGGTCCGAGAGCAATGACCTCGTCACCTGGGGAGGGGCAGGTTGGGCCTTCCGGCGACAACCCGGCGACAGCCCGGACCTCGAGTTCTACAGCGCGGGAACCGACCTGGTCACCGCCAACACCTATCACGGCCTTCACCTGGCATATGTCATAATGTTCCCCACCGATCCTGAAGGTGCGAAGCTTGAGGACGGGACGCGGATGGCGGGGCCGCTCTACATGGAACTGGCAGTCAGCCGCGACACTATCCACTGGACCCGTGTGGCCCGCGGCCAGCCCTTCCTGCCGGTCGGACCGCCCGGCTCGTGGGACGACGGCATGATAGTCGGCATCAGCGGCCCCTTCGTGGTTGGAGACCAGATGCGCTTTTACTACGGTGGATGGAACCGGACCCATGCCGAGGAGAAGGGGACTGCGGCCATCGGCATGGCGACCCTGCGGCTTGACGGCTTTGTCCACATCGAGCCGGCTGAGAAAGAAGGAAGCATAACTACCAAGTCGTTCAAACTGGCAGGCGCCGGACTGGAGGTCAACGCCGACGGCCGGGGCGGAGCGATACTGGTCGAGGTTCTTCGTCCGAACGGGCGTCCAATTCCCGGTCTGAGCGCCGACGAGTGCATTCCGATAGTCGCCGACGGCCTCCGCCAGCAGGTGCGATGGAACAGCAAGCGCAAGCTCGGCACCCTAAAGGGCTGGCCTATTCGGCTTCGTTTTCATCTTGCGGGTTCGGCGAGGTTGTACGC
>JALGUK010000405.1 GCA_029820875.1 Candidatus Zipacnadia bacterium | reverse complement strand
AGCGTGCTGTTTCCGCTGAATGTGGTCTGCATGCAAAACGGCAACTTCGGACCGAGGCTGATCAAGAAGGCGCAGGAAAAAGGGGTCACACTCTTAGCCATCAAGGCCATGGCCTGGACGCGGTGGCCCGAAGGCGCCGAGCGCAAGTACCCGAAGTGCTGGTACCAACCGCAGGACGATCGCAGGCTGGCACGCCTGTGCCTTGCCTACACTCTCGACCTGCCGGTTGCCGCGGCGATTCCGCCGGGTGACGGCAGACTCTTCAAACTGGCCGTACGCCTGGGGCAGCGATACAAGCCCCTGACAGACGAGGAACGCGCCGACCTGCTTGCGCGCGTTGAGGGAGTAACCCCGATTTTCGCAGCAGGATGACAGTCCCCGGCGGAGGGTGACAGCGCTGGGAAGGTGTCCAACTCTCATTGCTGGAACCTTATTTGACAGGCGGCCCACGCGGCTGCCCTTACAATGGCACCATGCTACGGAGGCATATAACATGGCTACAAGAAGCAGTGTTTTAGCTGTTAACGGTGGCCCGAAGGCCGTCCAGACAGACCCGGGCGATATCTTCAGATGGCCTATCATAACGAAAGAGGACGAAGAGGCTTGCCTTGAGGTCCTCCGGGCCGGTGCGATGTCCGGCACCGACGTGACGAAGCAGTTTGAGGAGGAGTTCGCGCAGTGGCACGGGGTAAAATATGCTCTCGCCCATAGTACGGGTACCGGCGCATTGGAGGCGGCGATGTGGGCCGCCGGCGTCGGCGTCGGAGACGAGATTATCTCCTCCAGCTTCACCTACTGGGCCACCTGCCTGCAGGCTTTCAACCTCGGCGCGACCATTGTCTTCGCCGATTGCGACCCTGATACCCTAACAATGGACCCCGGTGATGTCGAGCGCCGCATCACCGGCCGCACAAAGGCGATTATGTGCGTCCACTACTGCGGCTACCCGACTGACATGGACCCGATTATGGGAATCGCCGAAAGGCACGGGCTTGTGGTTATCGAGGACGCGTCCCACGCGCACGGGGGTCTGTACAAGGGGCGTCTGGTCGGCACAATCGGCCACATCGGCGCGATGTCGGTGATGTCCGGCAAGGCGTTGCCGGTGGGCGAGGGCGGATTCCTTATCACCAACGAGAGACGGTTCTACGAGCAGGCAGTTGCCTGGGGACACTACGAACGCACGGGGGAGGTGCTGACCGAGCCTGACCTTAAGCCGTTCGCCGGGCTCCCGTGGGGAGCGCGCAAGTACCGGATGCACCAGCTTTCCTCGGCGGTGGGCCGCGTGCAACTTCGCCACTACCGAGAGCGGATGGAGGAGATACAGAAGGCCATGAACTACTTCTGGGACTTGCTCGAGGGGGTCCCGGGAATTAAGGCGCACCGGCCGCCGAAGGACTCCGGGAGCACAATGGGCGGTTGGTACTCGCCGCATGGGTTGTATCGTCCGGAGGAAATCGGCGGGCTGGACATCCGCAAGTTCTGCGAGGCGGTCACCGCCGAGGGCTGCTCCATAAGTCCAGGCGCCAACTTCCCCCTGCATCTGCACCCGTTGCTCAACGACGCCGACATCTACCACCACGGCAAACCGACGCGGATTGCAAACTCCAACCGCGACCTGCGCCAGCCGAAGGGCGGCCTTCCCGTCACAGAGGCTCTTCCTGAGCGTTGCTATTCGATTCCCTGGTTCAAGCACTACCGGCCGAAGGTCATTGAGGAGCACGCGAATGCCTTCCGCAAGGTCTGCGAACATGCAGAGGAGCTGCTTGAGAAATGATGCGCTTGAGGACGATATGGCTGGCGTTTATCGGCATCCTGAGCGCAATCTGCATAGCCGGGTCCATTTGGGCGGATAATACAGTTTTTATACAGGCAACGGACAGTACGGTCCGGCGGATTGCCCGCGAGCTCCAGTATCAGGCCAAGGCGCAAATCGAGGTCGAGGCGGGAAAAGACCGGAAGGTCTCCCTCAACCTAACGGACGTGTCCCTTGAGGCGGCATTGGACGCGCTGACCGCGGCGGCCGGGCTTACGTGGGAGCGACGCGGCGAACGATATGTCATCACGCTTCAGCCCGAGGTCATCCGGCTTATCACTTACAACATCTTCGACGGCGGGAGACAGGGCGTTCGCCCCTTCGCTCGGTTGGAGCTTCTTGCTGAGGTCATCGGAACCGCCGAGCCGGACGCCGTCATGCTCCAGGAGGCCGACGGTTGGGACGCTGACGGTTACGCGGCCTCGCAGGAGTTCGCCCGCCTGACCGGCCTCCAACGGTTCTTCGTCGCCCCCGGCAACAGCGGCCGCGACGGCGCTGTTCAGTCGCCTGAAGACGATGGATGCCGTCAACCGCTCGGAGGAGGGCTTCCGGCACTCCTGCCTCGAGGCAGTCGTCACCACGAAACGGGACACGCAGCTTGTCCTGCTGACGACCCAACTGGCTGCAGGTCGCGCCGAGAAGCGACGGGTCGAGGACATTGAGCGGATTTTGAAGCTGGCGGCTGGATACGCAGGCTTGCCCAGAATCATCGCGGGCACGCTGAACGCCTGGTCACCTGAGGATAGCCCTCCCGAGCGTGCGGCGACCGAGGCCATTCAGAAACTGCTGGACGCAGGGTTCTCGGACGCCTATCGGCT
>JALGUK010000404.1 GCA_029820875.1 Candidatus Zipacnadia bacterium | reverse complement strand
AAACCTTGTGACCAGGAAGATACTCAATAAGAGCGGGCCTGAGGGCCTGGCCAGCTCCACCAACTGCCATATCATGTGCGGTGAGCTTCCCTTCTACATCGGCCATCTCGCGGGCGGCCTGTTCAACCCCGACGAGCGCCGCGAGAAGCTCGGCAAGCCCGGAGATACGGTCATCGGTCTTTGTGCCCGAAATGCGCGGGATATTATGCGTTACGCACGCATCACAGGCGATCCGGCGGCCGCGCAGAGCGGCTTGAAGGCGCTCGAGTTCATGAATCGGTTTCGAGTCCCCCGGGGTGCCCAGACTTGGGAGTGTCCCATGTATGAGCCGGATATCCTCGCGTCCGCCTGGGCGGTCGGCGCATACCTTGAGGGCTACCGCTTCACCGGTGACCGACAATATCTGGAGAAGGCCGTCTACTGGGCGAAAACCGGGTTGCCGTTCATCTGGACCTGGAGTGATCCGGAACTGCCGATTATGCAGGGCGCCACGGTTCCGGTCTTCGGCACCACATTCTACACACACTCCTGGTTCGGGGTACCGGTCCAGTGGTGCGGGCTGTGCTACGCGTACAACATTCAGCAGCTTGCGGCATATGACTCAAGCCTCCCGTGGCGGAAGGTAGCAGAGGCCATCACGGTCAGCGGCATGATTCAGCAGTTCGGGGATGAGAAACCGGAATTGAAAGGGACCTACCCGGACGCCGTGTACGAGAGGTTCACCCGGCGCTCACCGGCATATATCAACCCCGAGGACATCATGCTCAACGTGCTCGCGCTGGGCGGATATGACCCCGACATCAAGACCGCCATCGTCCCCGCGAAGGGCATTCGTTACCACATCAGCTCAGGCGCGAGGGTCACCGATGCTCAGGTGACCGACGCCGGCGCTATCAAGTTCACCCTCACGCACTTCCCGCGCGTGCCAAGCTACGCGGTCATCACCAACGCCCCGCAACCGGACAGTGTGACCGTGGAAGGCCGGGAGATTCCTCAAGTGCAGGACTTGACGAGCAGCCCGGAGGGATGGCAGTACGACGGGAAGAAAGGCTGGACATTATTGAAGATGCAACATCAAAGAGAGACGCAAAAAGTCGTCATCGCGTGCGGAGAGCCTCAGCCGGAGTAGCATTCGTTCAGGGCATAGGCGCCGTGGCCAAACCCACGTGGCCCCAGGTGCTTGCGCGCTCTATCTGGCGGGGATCAGGCCCCATTCCCGTGTAGTACATGAGGAGACGTCCCTCCTCGGCGAGAACACAGCAGCGGTTTACCAGTAAACTGTCCCACTCCCCCACCTCACCTTGCCGGAGGGCGACTCCTCGCTTGCGCCACGTGATTCCGTCAGGTGAAGTCGCGTAGCAAATCTTGAAATCGAGCCTGTGAGCAGGTCCCAGGCCGGCATACCACATGTGGTAAGTATCGCCATCCCACCATACCATCGGGTCCTGGGCGGAGAAGCCGTCCGGGGCGCCGGATTCTGCACTGGTGTCGAGAACGGGATCGGCGTGGCCGTCGCCGTCCGCGTCATGCTTGCGCCAGTGGAACCCGTCTTCGGATGTCGCCGTAAAGATGCGGCTGCGCGCACCGTTAGGATGTCCCTCCTCAGCCGCGACACCCGCATACCACATCCTGAAGAGCTGCCCGTCATAGAGCACGCAGGCCGAGCACACTCCCCGATTGTCCAGGCCGTGCGGATCAACGTCCACGACGGCGTCGGTGTGCCCGTCCCCGTTTCCGTCGTACTTGCGCCAGTGAATGCCATCGCTGGAGATTGCGCAAGCGATGCGATGGATACTTTCAGCACCCACGGATAAATAGTCTTGTATTCATCAATCTCACCCGGCGAGCCGATGTCCACAACGGCATCGGCCACGCCGTCGCCGTCCCCGTCATAGGGAGTGAATCGCAAGCCGTCCTCGGAAACGGCGTAACCGGTGTAGTCGTGCTCGCCGTCCTCGAAGGTGTACCACATCCGGTAGATATCCTCATCGCGCAGCCTCATCGCGCAGCACGCAGGGGTAATTGGCCATCATCCAGTCCCTGTTAGGATACTTCCCGACTTCGAGCACATACTCAGGATGCTTCATCCACTCCATTTTCATCTCTCCATTCGAGGATACGCGCGACGTTGGGACAAGACTACCTCCGGGTCGTTTTCACCGCCTCATTTTTCGGCGCAAATGATACTGAATAGTTTCTACAACATCCACACATTGCCTTCCATCGCGCCCCAAAGGTGTAACCAGCCGGCAGGGCGAAATCATCAAAAGGAGGGGATGATAATGCAACCGTCTTCCGCGTATTCACGTATCTTCCTTGTTCCGCTATTGTGCCTGGCTTCAATGTTCCATGCGGACGCAGCCTCTTTGTACTCAGCCTACTTCAGACCCGACGCGATTGACCTTGCAGGCTCCGCCCACGCCTACGTCCTGAATACCGGCGACAAGCCGTTGCGGGTGCTCAGCGTCGCCGTGGACGGCAAGGACGTAGGCCCCGTCTTCGAGACAGGCAGAAATTTGTTGATGCCGGAGTTTCGCGAGAAGTTCATCGCCGTCCACAACGATGACGTACTGTGGTACCGGGTTTACCCAAACCCCGTCCCGGCCGGCGGAATCGCGGAGCTCATCGTCCGCAGGACCGCGCCGCCCGCGGGCGAGACGATTGATGTGGCGATTCGGCTTGGCGACGGCTCCACCTTGTCAGCCGCGCTGCCGTCCAAAGGGCCGGATATCCGGCTCGAATACGTCGCCTTCTCCACGAATCTGAGGGAGATATGGGTGTATGTGCGCAGGCGCCCTGCATCTCGTGAGAGGGTCACCGCAATCGAACTTGACGGGCGCGACCTCCCCGCCGAGGTCTTTGGGGCGTGGCATGGAATCTTCTTCGCCCGCGCGCGCCTGAAAAAACCCTTGCGGTACTGTAGCGACCATGTCGTCGCCGTCC
This sequence comes from Candidatus Zipacnadia bacterium, assembly GCA_029820875.1. Next base: position 2,286 of record JALGUK010000404.1, on the reverse strand, counting down.
GCAACGTCGGCGGCTTCCGCCATGCCGCAATGCTCCGCGCCATTCCCATGCCTCTTCCCATCGGAATCATGGGTACCAACTCCGACAGCGACTTGAAGGAATACGCCGCCCATCTCTTCGACACGAACATCGCTTTCGGCCCCGTGAGCAAAGATGGCTACGAACGCCTCGAGCAGTACGGGCTGACCGGCGCCTACATCTATTCTCGAAGGTCCAAGCCCGACAGGGAGAAGTATGAGCCACTCTTTTACACGCAGACAGATGTCTTGGAGCCTATCAAGTCCCAGCCCGCCCTGTGGGCCTACTTCCTCGAGGACGAGCCGGACGGTCGCTACCACCGCAGTGAACTGACCATCCAGGGCATCGCCCGGGACGTTGAGCGTGCGCATACATTTTGCCGCATTTTCGACCCTGACCACCCCACCTACCTGCAGATGGACCACGGCAGCTTCCCCAAAAACCTCTTCCGTTGGGGACAGATTCCCGACCTGCTGTGCTGCCATGCGTACCCCTTCGGCAGGCAAATCGTGCGCCAAGCGCGGCTACATACCGAGATGCTCCGAGAAGCGTCACGCCCGAAGCCCTTTTTCTACCTGTGCGAGGGTTATTCAGCCAACGACAAGCGGGAATTTGACCCGCTGGAGATGAAGCTCGAGGTTCTCAGTGCGCTCGCCGAGGGCGCCAAGGGCCTGCAGTGGTATCCCGCACACCATGAAAGAGGGCTGCTCAAGCATCCGCGGATGTGGCACCCCGTCGGCCGTATGAACGCCGTCCTTCACATGGCGATGCCGTACATCTCGATGGGTACACCGGTCCCGGGCGCCCGCTGCAATCACCCGGATGTGCATGTGCAGACGATATTATGCGGCGATCGCGCCCTCGCGGTCATCGTCAGAAACGACCGGTTTGTCTCCACACCCGACCGGTTCGAGCTTACTCCGGCCGAGGACATCATCGTGCGGGGCCGCGCCCCAAGATACATCCCTTGCGCAGAGGTCGTGCGATTGACCGCGGGTGGGCCACAGAGGGTGCCGTTTGAGCGCAACGGGTCCCTTGTTACGTTCACCCTCCCACATGTTGATGCAGGCGAGGTATTGCTCCTCCTGCGCGACGAGGCGCAACTTGCAGCGATGCAGCGCCAGTACGACTTCGAGCTTAGGGATAAGGTCGAGGCACTGCCCGCTGAGGGGGGCACAAGTTAGTGCTACGGCGAGATTCTTCGGCGCTTTGCGCCTCAGAATGACAAAAGAGGCTCGTGTTGCAGTACCGGTTACGCCGCGGCCTCACCGCCGTGTCATTCTGAGCGCCCCGAGGGTGCGAAGAATCTCGCAGTTTTTACTTCGCCGTGGCCTAACGGCGAGATTCTTCGGCGCTTTGCGCCTCAGAATGACAAATGCGTTGTGGTATTAGTAGGAGGAAAGTGCTGCACGGGCTGATATCCAACACAAGCCGGGAAATTGCCGTCATGAGAATTATTGACCTCCGAAGCGACACAGTTACCAAGCCCAGTGCCCAAATGCGCCGGGCGATGGCCGAGGCCGAAGTCGGCGACGACGTCTACGGTGAGGACCCGACCGTCAACCGCCTCGAGGCGCTGTCCGCCCGGATGCTCGGGCATGAGGCCGCTTTGTTCGTTTGCTCGGGGACGATGGGCAACCAGGCGGCCGTACACGCGCTCACGCGGCCTGGAGACGAAATCATCGTCGAACGCCTTGCGCACATTTTCCTTTACGAAGCCGGCGCCCTGGCCGAGTTCAGCAGTGTTCTGACACGACAGATTGACGGTCCGGAGGGCTATCCGCCGCCGGAAGAAATCCGGGCCGCGTACCGCCCTCCCGACCAGCACATCGCGCCCATTACCCTGGTGTGCATCGAAAACTCGCACAACGTCCGCGGGGGGATAACGCTGACGCCGGAGGCGACGCGTGCAGTCTGCGACACGGCGCACGAGCTTGGCATGAAGGTGCATCTTGACGGTGCGCGCATATTCAACGCCGCAGTTGCCCAGGGAATAGACGCCAGCGAGCTGACCAAACACGCGGACTCGGTCCAGTTCTGCTTTTCCAAGGGACTGGGCGCGCCGGTCGGGTCCATGATTGTGGGGTCGGAGGAGTTCATTCAACAGGCCCGACATGCACGCAAGGTCATGGGCGGGGGAATGAGGCAAGCCGGTATTATCGCCGCAGGGGCCCTGTACGCTCTCCAGCACAATGTCGAGCGCCTGGCCGAGGACCACGCCAACGCCAGGCGCCTCGCCGAAGGGCTGGCGGAGCTGCCGGGAATCGT
>JALGUK010000403.1 GCA_029820875.1 Candidatus Zipacnadia bacterium | reverse complement strand
GCGGCCGTCGTCTCTTGCCACCCGGTAGCCTCCGGGAATCCGTGCGCTGGCCCAGATGCGGCGGGCGTCGGTGTCGTTGAAGAGCATCACCAGCACCTTGGCACCAAGGCGCCACGCGACGCGCGTTGTACCGGGGGTCGGCTTGCCTGACAAGAATTGCAGGTCCATCTTCCCCTCGGTAAAGAAGTCTTCCAGTTCCGAAATCAATGAGCTTGCCTCGGCGTAGGCAGCGTAATGCCGGCCGTCGGTCGGTCCCCACCACCACTGGACTGTCCCATCGGCGCCGAATGCCACCGGCTTGATGATTTGCATGCGGGTGAGCCGCCCATCGGTGATGTAATGGGTGCTTCGGCCGAAGCCGGTGCTGATTGCCGCCCAGACAGGGACGTCATTTGCATCTTTTATGAGATTTACAATCCACGTCACGCCCGTGGTAAACCGCTCCGGGAGGTCTTTTGGCCCGAGCGAGTAAAAGCTTGGAGTTGCCACATCGAGATAAGGAATCCACGTCACGCCCGTGGTAAACCGCTCCGGGAGGTCTTTTGGCCCGAGCGAGTAAAAGCTTGGAGTTGCCACATCGAGATAAGGCGCAAGAAGCTTCCAATCCACGCGGTAGTGCTCGCGCGTGTGCTCATGCTGAATCGCGCAGTAAACCGCCAGTTTCCAGTCCACGCCGGCGGCCTTCGCATACGACTTCATCCGCGCGGCTATCCGGGCGCTCTGCCCGCAGGCGAAGTCCACCCACTGGCTGCGGTAGTCAGCTCGAATCTTCTCTGGCGTGAGCTTCACATCGGGTGCGATATGGGCGAACTTGCGAAACGCGGCCAGGCAGCGCGGGCAGAAGCAGACGTCCCACACATCCGGCCCCTCCAAGTCCCACCATGTGCCCTCAATGGCCCCTGACCTGACCTGCTTGACCAGCCCTTCCATCAACCCCGCGATGGCATCGGTGTCCTCCGAGGCCATAATCTCCGGGCACACCTTCTTTTCGTCCCGCCTGCCCTCGAAGGTGACCGCCACGTGGTCGGGATGGGCCTTGAGGTACTCCTCATTCCACCAGAACCACCACAGCATCCGCCAACGCCGCATGGCGGCATCGCGAACGGGCTTCAGCCACTTTTCCCCCTTGGCCAGCATGTGGCAGTCCAGGAGGTTTATGCCGCATTTCTTGTACGTGCCTATCAGGCGCCTCCAGAATTCGATACTGGGGCTCATCGTCCAACCAGACATCCCGATGACGATGTGCTTGGGCTGGCGTCCCCTCGGCTCAGGTATGACGACAAGTTTCCCTGTGTGTTCCTCCTCGCGCTCGTCACCAGCTTTAATGTAGAAGTAGAACTTATGGGGCCCGATGCTCAGCCTGGAGCCGGGTACAAACGCTCCGCACCATCCGTTGAAAAAGCGTGCTTTGGCCAACTCGCGTGGCGCTAGTTCCCTATCCGACTCCCAGACCCACCTCACCATCGCCTGCCCGTCGCGTTTGAGTGGCTCCTTGGCCTCCAGCAAAGGACGATGATACCCAGAAATTGCATCACCGCTTGCCTGGATGACGTCCACGCCCTTCGGTAATATCAGCACGAATGAGAACTTATCGAACGTTCTCTGCGAATGGTTTGCAGGGATGAAAAAGAAGTGCTGGACCGTACCAAGCGCTACATAGAGGCGGTTACCGTCGTCCTCAGCCGGGTAGATGGAACTGGCCAAGGCCGACCGGTGGTGCGCCGATTTCGCGAGAGCGCCGTAGGCCCCGGGACCGATTCGGCCCCCGACTGTAACCAGGACTACAATAAAGAAAGCGCCAATTCGATGCATTGCTTTCCTCCCAAGTTCACAGACCCACTGCAGACACGCGGCATTTTGCCCGTCTCTCGCCGCGAGTGCGACAACCGGGGCGTTTGCACCGAGGTTCCTCGGCGAATGCATGGGGACATGACCCTGCGGCAGAGATGACCGCTGTGACATGTTCTGCTCTCAGATTACCGAACAGTTAGCCACATATACAAGGTTCTCCTCCTTCCTGCCCGCTTGAGCGGCGCATGCAGGTTAAAGCGTCAGCACCTCTCAGTGCCTTTCCCCTCAGCCCGATTTGTGATATAATCTTAATACTCCCACATTGGCCGACTGGACTGTAGCGTCTGGTCGGCCGTACAAGACGGTTGAGGCAACGCCCCGTGGTCGAAAAACGCTTCCTGAAACAGATTGACTGGGTCATCCTGGCCTGTGTCCTCGCATTGCTCTGCTATGGGCTTATGATGATTTACAGCTCTGCACAGGGCCTCGGGGGTCAGACGGCTGCCGACGCAATGACCCGAGTGAAGAAGCAGATGCTCTGGATATTCCTCTCGCTCATCGTCGGCGCCATGATGATGTGCTTCGATTATAACAAGCTCGTAAAGCTTTCGGCTCCCATCTACTGGGCCACGGTAGCGCTGTTAGTAGTAGCCTTTTTGTTCCCGGCCCGCGGAGAGTCCCACCGCTGGATTGTACTGGGACCTATAAGCTTACAGCCGTCGGAATTCGCGAAGTTTGCAATCGTGTTGACGCTGGCCGCCTTCCTCGCCGAGCGCGAAGAACATAAGCACGAGGAGCGTCTGGTGATTGCGTCCTTCGCGTATGTAGCGCTCCCGATGGTGCTGATCTTTATCGAACCCGACCTGGGGACCTCTCTGGTACTGGTGGCGGTATGGCTGGGCATGTTGTTCATTTTAGGCGCTCGTCTGCTCCACCTCGGTGCAGTGGTCGCCGCGGCGTCGGTGTCGTTTGTAGCGATGTGGGTCCTGAACATCCTTAGGCCGTACCATAAGATGCGAATCCTGGTCCTTTTGGACCCTTCCATTGACCCTACCGGCTTCGGCTACAGCCTTGCGCAGTCGAAGACGGCCATTGCCCTCGGCGCCCTTACCGGCCAGGGCTTCTGCTCCGG
>JALGUK010000402.1 GCA_029820875.1 Candidatus Zipacnadia bacterium | reverse complement strand
CGAAGCCGTGCTCGCTTGCGGGAGGAGATGCCGTAGAGGTCTATCCCGTCGAAAAGCACTTGCCCTTCGGTGGGGCGAATCATCCCGCCGATGGTCAGTAGGAGTGTGCTTTTACCTGACCCGCTCGGGCCGCGTGCGTTGACGAACTCTCCCCGCTGAATCGTGAGGTTAATGCCGTCCAATGCGCGAATCTGGCCATCCGGCTTTGTATAAACCTTGCTCACGTTCGTCAGCGTGACCATAGCTTACTCTTCCCTCAGCACTTCGGCCGGGTCCTGCAGGATTGCCTGGACCGCAGGCAGGTAGCTTGCAATCACGCACAGCAGTGGCGCACCGATCAGCGCCCAGATAAGCAGTGATAGTTCCGGGCCGATTCCCCGCCCCGTGAGGGGGAAGAGCCGGGGACCGAACTGCAAGGCGAGCGCCGTGCCGGCCGCAAATCCCGCCACCGCCCCCACAATACCCACGAGAGCCGCCTTTCCGAGAAACAGTGCAGCGATGCGCATGGAGTCAATGCCGACTGCACGGAACACACCTATCTCCGCCCGCCGCTCGCGGACGTTGCCAAGGGCCAGAAGGCCTATCCAAATCGCAGTGACCAGGGCGACGACCGGGATGATGAATGCAGCGTATTTATCCATCATCGCCCGTGTTTCGGCCCGCGCGACGGCGATGGACTGGAACTCGGTTACCTGCGTGTCCGGAAGAACGGAGGCGATATCCTGCCGTATGCGGTGCAGTTCTTGCTTCCCATAGCACAAGCAGCCGAGGGCCTCTATCTCGTTAATGCGCCCGGGTTTACCCAGTATCTCCTGGACATCGTGCAGGTGCCCGTAGACGCGGATGTCGTCCTTGCTGCCTTTTTGGTCCAGGCACCGCAGTACCTTGAGTGGCTTTCCTCCGACCTTGATTGTGTCGCCGACGGATAAGTTCATCGAGCGCGCAAGCTCAAAGCCCACGTAGGCACCGCCGCGGGGGATGTCAAATCCCATCGGCGATTTGGGCTTACGGTGTGCCATCGGCACCTCGGGGAGGATGCCGGTCAAGAGGACCTTCCGCCCGCGCCACTGTATTTTCTTCTGGAGTCTGGCGACAAGATGCCGGATTGTCATCAAGCCGGAGTTGGCCAGCCGGTGTACATACTCCTCTGGCATCTCCTCGGCGGCGAAATCCTCGCTCCAGAAGTCCGCCATGTTGGTGTTTTTGGGGACGATGAGGATGTTAAAGCCCAGGTTGCGCATCAGGCGAATGGTTTCACGGCGGGACGCCTCGGAGATGGTGGTCATCGCCACGAACAACGCGACAGCCACCGTTACAGCGAATACCGCGGACAGGAAGTTCAGTTTTCGGTATTGTATCTCGCGCAACAGCAGACGTACGACGGACAATTCCTCTCTCCTACCCACCGCCATACAGGCTATCAGCCAGTCAGGCCGCTCCTAACGCCGGTGATTACCGCTCCCGCCTTCGCCAGGTCAGCGCAATGCTTCCAATAACCACAAACAGCGCCACCGCCCCGACTATTACCCCCAACCGCAGCGCTAACAGGCTCCTAAGCGGCGGTGTGTCGAGTTGTTGCGGACCGCTGTCGGCAGGTGTGGGGACGGGTTGGCTGGTGCTGGGGCAACTAGCCGCGGGCTGGTTTGGGGTGGTCGGCTTGGGCACCGGACTTGCGGCGGGCTTTGAAGATGCAATGGTACGGCTGTCTGCCTCGGAGTCTTCCTGCTCCTTCGGTGGCGGTGACTTGATGTTTGCAGTCGCGGGAGCTTCCTGCCGGGCTGGTTTCGGATGACCGGGCTCCTCTTTGGGAGTTGATTCGGGCGAGCGGTCGGCCGTTTTCTCGCCTTGGCCGCCGGTTGTTTGGGGGGCGGTGTCCTCCGCGGGCGCTTGCTGCGAATCAGCGAACTCCGCCACGTCAAACAGCAACGAGTTCTCGGGGCGCTGCTCGACCGATGGCCGTCCCGCCACGTGGGCCTGCCAGTTGAAGTCGGTGAGTAGGTCCATGCCGAGGCTGCTGGTCTTAATCTCGCAGGCGCAGGGGCCGTTCATGAACTCGAGCAACTCCGCCATATTCTCCGCGCTGATTCCCTTGCCGATGTACGGCGCTGTTGCATGGGCACGCCCGAAAACGCCGAACACCATCGGGCTGCGGATGCCTCGCAGGTCGTCCTCGATTTGAAGCAATTGGCGCACCAGCCATCGCTCCCTGGAATCGTCACGGGGCACCTCCACCAGCCCGACGTTGATGCCCCGCGCCCGCGCCTTGGTGATGACCGCCTGGAGCACCTTGCGAGCTGCTGCGTTCTCTTGCGTACTCGAGCCGAGAAGAAACAGCAGCACTCCCTGCTTCCCCTCGCACAGTTGCCTAATGAGTTCTTCCACCTTCGGAGACTGCGCCATGTGCTTGGCGTCGGTGACGCTTAGTCG
>JALGUK010000401.1 GCA_029820875.1 Candidatus Zipacnadia bacterium | reverse complement strand
GCCGGGCTTACCGTTCGATTGCTTGTGCTTGCCGCTCTCCTGACATTTGTCGGCTCCTGGTGGGGCATACAAACCAGCCTGATGACGTTTGCGGCCAACATCAACGTCGCGGTTCCCCCAGTCCCGGCATTCGCAACGTTGATGCTCCTGATCGCTTTCACGCCCCTCCTACGCCGCCTGAGCCGCCGCGTCGCCCTCAGTACCGCGGAGATTCTGTTCATCTACGCCATCACCGCCATCGGGGTCCAGATGGTCTCGGTCGGGATTATCCGGATGATGATGCCCTGCCTGAGCGTCCCATTTTACTTTGCCAGTTCCTCCAACAACTTCGCCCAGATGCAGCAGCACATTCCTGCATGGTTCGCGCCCACTGAGCCGGAAGTCATCCGGCAAATGCACGAGGGCGCCGACAACGGCGCGGTGCCTTGGGGCGCGTGGGCTGCCCCGCTCGGGTTCTGGTCATCATTGATGCTGGTAATATATTTGACCACGATGTCTCTTGCAGCCATTATCCGTCCCCAGTGGAGCGAGAGGGAGAAGCTTTCTTACCCCTTGGTAGAGCTGGCACTGCGGGTCGCTGGCTCGAAGGGAACATCCGCGAGGGGCTGGCTTTTGCGCAATCCCGTGATGTGGGCGGGCTTCAGCGTGGGCTTCCTCTTCAACCTGTTCAACATTCTGCACGCGTTCAACCCCGCAGTGCCGGCACTGGGGAACACGTATGATCTGGGTGCCCTGTTCACCGAACGTCCCTGGACCGCCATCCGCCCGCTTATCTTCTACCACCGCCCTGACCTGGTCGGACTGGGCTATCTCGTGCCTCTTGACGTAAGTATCACCGTATGGGTCTCGCACCTGGCACTACGCCTGTCCCGTGTAGCCGCGCTTGCATTGGGCTACGAAGCCCCGCGCATGCCGTACACCGCCGAGCAGGCCGTTGGGGCGTATGTGATGCTTGCGATTCTGATGGCATGGGTAGCGCGTGTCCACCTGCGGACCGTGGTTCGGCGCGCGTGGTCGGGCGAGTCAACGGGGGACCGCCTGAGCCTCCTCGGTGCGGTCGGCGGCTTTTTTGTGACCTGCCTGATGGCCGCCGCAGCGGGAGTGTGGTTCCCGACGGCGTTAGCCTTCTTCACGATGATTTACGCCCTCGCATTCGTGTACAGCCGCATTCGAGCCGAAGCTGGAACGCCGCTGATAAGCCTGTACCCCTGGGAGCAGCACCGCGTGTTCATGCAAGCCCTCGGCGGCAAGGCCTTGACAGCCGGATGTCCCGCCGTGCGGGTCTGAACGCCCGGCACATGATATATGCCTTGGTGTTTGCACTGGTCGTCGGACTGGCGAGCGCGTACTGGCTTCACCTGAAGCCGTTTTACGAGTACGGCCTGAACGTTCTCGAAGGCGGCACCACGGAGGGTGGATACCGCACCCAGTATGCGCGTTCAGCATTCAATCGGGCATCAGAGATGCTCGCGAACCCTGGCGGGCCGGACTGGACCACCATAGTCGGAATCTCAATCGGTGCCGCGCTGATTGCTGTCCTCAGCGGCATCAGGACGGCTTTCCTGCGGTTTCCGTTCAGCCCCCTCGGGTACGCGATGGCCTTGGCCTTCGGCCTGGAGGTTTGGGGCCCATTCCTTCTTGTCTCCATTGCGAAAGCAACTACTCTCAAGCTCGGCGGGGCACGGCTCTACCGGCGCGTGGAGCCGGCTTTCCTCGGCTTGGCACTGGGCCATTTCTTCGGCGCGGGGGTTGTCTGGGGCGTGCTTGCGTTCCTGGGCGCGGATATGTGGCGATACTATCATGTGACATTTGACTAACGGGGAGCGATGTTCTGTGATGACTATGGACCACAAGAAGGACCTCGAGGAAGCTCAGCAGCGCATGACCGCCTGGTGGCGCCACGAGGATGTGGATAGAGTCGCGCTGGCGGTATTCGCCCACCGGCAAAGCCCGAGAGAAGAGCCATTCAGTGCCCCCAAACCACAGACAATCAAAGAGCAATGGCTTGATCCGCAGTGGCGCCTGGCCCAGTGGGAAAGGCAGTTTGTCTACACCGATTACATAGGGGAGGCCATTCCGTATTTCGACACGCAGATAGGCCCGGGGAGCCTGGGCATATTTCTCGGCGCGATTCCCCACTTCGCCGAGGGCACGGTGTGGTATGAACCAGTCATCAATGACTTGGACTCTGCACCCGACCTTACGTTCAACCCGGAAAACGAATGGTACCAGGCTCATCTTCGCATCATGGAACTGGGAGTCAAGCACGGACAGGGGCGCTACTACACATCCATCCCGGACCTTATCGAGGGCCTCGACACACTCGCTGCTCTGCATGGCAATCGGGAAATACTGTTGGACCTTGTGGACCATCCGGCCGCCGTGCATCGTTTCCAGGAGCAGCTTGTTGACCTGTATTTCGAGGCCTATGACCCCATGTACGAGCTGGTGACTCCCCACGGCCCCGATTGCTGCTTCAGCGCCTTCCTGACGTGGGCGCCGGGGCGGTATGCGAAGCTGCAGTGTGACATTTCGGCTATGATTTCCCCCGCCATGTTCGACGAATTCGTAATTCCTTACCTTGCGCGACAGATGGAGCGGCTGGACTATAATCTCTATCATCTGGACGGCCCGGACGCCGTCTGCCACGTGGACTCGCTGCTTGAGCTTCCTCGACTGCATGCAATCCAGTGGGTTCCGGGCGCGGGTGCGGAACCGATGGCCTCACCGGAGTGGTATCCCCTTTACGAGAAGATACTTGACGCCGGCAAGTCGCTTCTGCTGATGGGCCTGTCAGGCCCGGAAATGGAACAACTCGTACGGCGTTTCGGGTCGCGGGGTTTCTATTTCACCACCTATGTGAACTCGCGCGAGGAGGGCGAGGCGCTGCTGAGGGAGGCCTGGCGATGGAAGTAAGCAGCCGGCCGACCGGAGCCTTGCCTTTGCGGCACAAGTTCACCTACGCGGCCGGCGCACTTGGGGTGGCCTTAATCGCCGAGAGCGTGCTGGCGGTCACGCCCAAGTTCTATCATGGCGACTCCGCATCAGGTCGCCCGATGTTTACGCCTCTTGCGCTGCTTGGCGTAGCTTTGCTGGTCGGGCGTCTCGTTGACGCGCTCGCTGACCCGTTGGTGGGCTACTGGAGCGACCACACACGTAGCCGCTGGGGCCGCCGCAAGCCGTTCATCGGCGTTGGAGCGCCGCTGCTCGTGGCAGCTCTTATCCTGATGTATTGCCCGCCGGTTTATGATACATCAACCCTCAACTTCGTTTATCTCACCATCCTCCTGTCGCTGACCCTGTTCCTTTTCACCGTGGTGGTATGTCCGTACCTGGCGATGCTCCCGGAGATCTCCCGCCTGCCCGGCGACCGCGTGCAGCTATCCTCGCTCCAGGGGTTCTTCCAGATACTCGGAACGGCGCTCGGCATGGTCCTGCCCTGGCCGCTTGCCGCCTCCTTCGGTTACCCGGCGATGACCACCGTGATAGGGCTTGTCGCCCTGGCCTGCTTTCTTCTGCCGCTCGGGGTGCCGATGGCGTCATCCATCCCCGCTCCAGAGGGAACCCAGCCCAAGGGGCCAGGCCTGCTTGATGAATCGCTGAAGCTGACGTGGCGGAATCAGTCATTTCGCGCTTACGTCGGCGGATACTTCTTCCTGTGGTTTGCGTTCCGTATCCTGATATTCGCAGCGCCGTTTCTCGTTACAGAGGTGCTGGGCAGGCCCGAATCGGAGGTCGGCTTGGTCCTCGCCTGGGCCGTCGGGAGCGCGATTGTATGCCTGCCGCTGGTGCCCATACTGGCCGGCAGGTTCCCCAAGCGCTCCCTGCTTCTGGGGACGATGCTCTTTTTCGCGGCGGTGGCGCCCCTCTTAGGTACGGTGGGCAAGTGGCCGTTGCCGATTTCACCCCTGGTGCAGACGTACATCATCTGTGCAATCTGCGGCATTCCGCTTGCGGCGTTTTTCGGCCT
>JALGUK010000400.1 GCA_029820875.1 Candidatus Zipacnadia bacterium | reverse complement strand
TTGCCGCCGTAAGCGTCGTCTTCCCGTGGTCTACGTGCCCTATCGTCCCCACATTTACATGCGGCTTGCCCTTGCGCTCGAATTTCTCTCTCGCCATCGTGGATCTGACCTCCGGTGGCGTCGGGTACACTATCCGATCAACTTGCCACGTCGTGTCCCGACGAGACTGGATAGAATCAAACGTATCCAGGCACCCTCGGCGACCGAGGATAGCCTGGAGGAAGTGCACAATTACAGTGTTACAACTGGAGCCCAGGACCGGGATTGAACCGGTGACCTTATCCTTACCAAGGATACGCTCTACCGACTGAGCTACCTGGGCACACAGTAATCAGCAACCCCGTGGTCAGTGACCAGTAACAGAACCGGGGCGGGGTTTGCCGCTGGTGTATGGTTACTGTCCACTGGTCACTGTCATGGTGGAGGGGGGAGGATTTGAACCCCCGTAGGCATTCGCCGGCAGATTTACAGTCTGCTCCCTTTGACCAGCTCGGGCACCCCTCCACCTGATATGCAATGCTGTCTGCCTAGGTACGCCCCAGCGGCCAATGCCCGAACCGGAGCTCCGACGCATCTATTAGCTGGAGCCGACGGTCCGATTCGAACGGACGACCTGCTGATTACAAATCAGCTGCTCTTCCGCTGAGCTACGTCGGCTTCCGGTTCCGTTCGAAAGCAGCGACGCCGGCGCCTACCTGAGCATTGCCTTAGCCTCGAAGGTTTTCATTATCTTCTTCTTGGCCCTTTGGAGGGCGTTGTCAACTTGCTTGACGTTGCATCCCAGTTCCGCCGCGATCTCGTGGTATGACTTGCCCTCCGTATACCTCAGCAGCACACGCGCCTCGAGTCTGCTCAGGTCGTGCCTTATGCGCCGGTACAATTCCCGGCGGAATTCCCGGCCTGTAACAATACGCTCAGGGCTATTGGGGCGCAATTCTTGCAGCGCGTCCAACAGGGTACACTGTGCTGCATCTTCGTGAAGTGGCGTATCCAGTGATACATAGCGGTTCAGCAATGTATGCTTCTGCCGCGTTGCTGTTTTCACTGCTGTGATGATTTGTCGAGTGATACAGAGCTCGGCGAAGGACCGAAATGCAGAGAGCTTGTCGTGCTTGAAGTCTCGGATCGCCTTAAAGAGACCGATCATGCCTTCCTGCACGACATCCTCATGGTCCGCACCCATCAGGAAGTATGCTCTGGCTTTACCCTCGACAAGCTTACGGTATTTGTTCAGCAGGTGTTCTGTTGCCGTTCTGCTGCCCTGCCTGGCGTATCCTACTATCTCCTCGTCACGCATGAGGTGAAACGCACACACGCCAGTGCCGGCCAGCTCAGGCATGGGCATCGCCTCCCTGACCGTGTAATGCACGGCTGAAGAGACGCCCGGAAGCTTCGCGGTTAACACAGCCTTTTGTGGCGACAATCGTCGGGCCGCTTTGCTTCTTCGTAACCTGCCTCATTTGTCAAGCCATATAGACAATACCACCGCCGATAGACTCGACGGGAGAAGAATTATACATGAATCCATCTCTCAAGTCAAGCAAAATAGAGGTAGGCTGAAGATTAATCCCAAACAACGTATCCGTACGAGTTGATTGACGGTGCGGGGCCGGTGTTATACAATGGTTCGATAATTGATGATGCGTCTTGGGGAGGTGCACTGCGATGTTCTGCCGGCTCATCGTATATGGCTTTCTCATCCTTGTGAGCGCCACGGTCGTCATGGCGGGACCGGTTGCTATGCGTGCATCGGTCCTCCCCTTGCTTGATGTAGGCAATTATCGTGTGGGCTATCAGTACGAGGGCGGCCAGATTGTTTGGCTCCCCGACGGCTGGACAGGGCACTTTCAGGACCGCACTGGGGTTTCATTCACACCCTGGGAGGAGCAGGACGGCCGCCGGACGCTGCTGATGCACTGCCCGTGGCGAGGCGGGCACGGCCGGACTTTCGCGGAATACGATATACGCCTTCCCGACAAGCGGCCCGTGCGTCTGCAGTTCGGGGTTGCACTATGGCGCGGCCATACGGCCCAAAGCGACGGGGTCACTTACCGGGCCTGGTTGACGGCCGGACGGATGCGGCGGGAGCTGCTCGATCGGCATATCACATCCACCCAATGGAAGGACTTCGACTTCGATCTCTCCGCCCTGGCCGGCCAGACCATAACCCTTCACCTCGAGGTCGGGCCGGGGCCGAGAGGCGACCCGAGCTTCGATTTCTCCCTCTGGAGCGACCCGCGGATTATCGTCGGCGAGGGCAGCACCTCGCTGCGCGAGCAGTTGAAGGCTCTCAAGGCCTTGCGTACAAAGTGGGACGCGGCACCGCGGGACCTCGGACCTCCTCAAGCTCTCGAACCGGCGGGACGAGGGCTGCAGGCCAAATGTGGACGATAACTTCACCAACCGCGTCCGGGAGGAAGCGGACGCATTCGTCCTGGAGTATCTGGGGGCGGATTGCCGCATCCGTTACCGCATACCGAAGCCGAGTGCGGACATCGCACAGACCACGGTACAGGTGGACGACCTGCCTGCCTTTCGTTGTTGCGAGGGAGCGGGAGCTGTCCTCGCACGCGGAGACGAAACCTTCGCCCCGGACTCCCCCGGATACTCGCGCAAGCCGCTCGGGGCACGCATCGAAAAAGGGGCTATCCGCATCGAGTCGCGGCTGAGCGCAGCCGGAATAACCGTCCGCCTGCGCGAGAGAGTGACCATCGCCGGGAAGTCGCTGGTAATCACGGCCGACTCGCAAGACCCGTTTGTCTCGCGCTACATCATAGGCCGGCTCGGGCCTGTCCCGCTGAGGCGGATTGTCCGAGTGCCGTATCTGTATGCC
>JALGUK010000399.1 GCA_029820875.1 Candidatus Zipacnadia bacterium | reverse complement strand
AGCTCCTTGTCAAGCCGCCCTATGAAACCCTGGGTCAAGCAGCTCTGAAGTTTGCGATTTCCGATCCGGCCATTGCATTGACGATCCCGGGCGCGGAGTTCCCTGAACGGGTCATCGCGAACGCGAGGGTCTCCGACCTGCCCCCGCTCACCGCGGAGCAGCTCGCGGCGGTCGAGGCGCTCTACGAGCCGCTGCCGCACCCATCACATGCAGTGTCGATGAGGATGCCGTGAGGGGGTGCTACTCGCCACATTGGGGCGAAGCCGCCGACGTTGCCATAGCCGGTCGCGGCCGCAAGAGAATAACCAGCATTAGAAGGAGCCAGAGCACCAGTGCCCACAAGACCCACGGGTATCCCAGCACCGCCTGCAGTCCGGCTAGTAGCCCCTCGCCCGGACGCTCCAGATCATATTGCAGGGAAAGCCCCCCGATGCAGGCGCACGCCATAGCAATGGTTAAGGGCCTATTGGTGACGTAAGGCCAGACGCTAAAGAGCGCGGTCAGCGAGATCAACAGTATCATGTAGTGGTGTGGCATCGTACAAGGAGAGATCAGCAAACTTACGACAGCACCAAGCCCAACATCAAGGGCAATCCGCTCCGCACTCGGTGCCGACCTATAGGTCAAGAGCCAGACAAGCACGGTAACAACCACCAGGAGCCCCCCGAGGGCCAAGGCAATCGCACGTCCCTGCGCAACCCCGATGTCGCATAGTAACCCGCAAAGCGATTGATTATTCGGCTGTCCCGCGGCCCATGCGCTGTGGGCCGGAAGGCGCTGCGCGAGCACCGCGGGCGACGCGCTGTGCCCAAAGGCGACCCAGGCGGCGCCAAGAAGCCCGGCGGAGCCCAGCAAACAGGCCAGTGCTGCCTTCCACCGCCTCTGGGCGACCAGGTACAATAGGAAGATACCCGGGGTCACTTTGAGCATCATAGCGGCCGCAAGAAGGACGCCGGCGGCAGCATCTCGGCGCTCGGCGAGAGAACGGATCATGGCAAGCAGACAAAGTAGCACCCAGATGTTGATCTGCCCGAGCCTGAGCGTGTGACTCGTAGCCGGCAGAAGAAGAAACATACATAGAACCGCCATCTTCGCCTCACGGTGCTCCGCTACGAAGCCAAGAGACAGGTGCAGGGCAAGCGCCAGTGCGCCGAGGTTCACCAGGAGCCACAGTTTGGCCGCCAGAGGAAACGGAAGTAGTGAAAAAGGCAGATAGAGGAATAAGGCCGGCGGCGGATAGAGATAGGGCATGTATCCTGTTCCCTGTTGGCCTGTGTAACGTTCCTGATACCAAATGTTTTGTGAGTTATCGTAGACGTCGGCGCCAGTTCCAGATACGACCATTTTGGCGGCGGTATAAGGCGGGCGGAAGTCCACCTCGCCACCGCTTGGTTTGAGACCTAAGTACAGGCCAAGATGCGCGAATCGCAATACCGCGAGGCCCAGAGCCAGCGCCACCAACGGGGAAAGCGGCATACCCATGATATGCGCGGGGGCCTGCTCCGCCCGCGCGCTATTATCGGTCCCCTGGTTCATCTCTGCCTCTCTCTCACATCGTAGGGCGACTGCCAGAGCCAGAGCACTTGTGACTTGACGAGTCGCTGTTGCACATGATATGCCTGTCGCTCCATAACAAGCCTTCGCTCTTTCGGGACAGGGGCATCCCGAAGCAACTGGCTCCTACGGATCGCCCCCGAACCACGTCAACCTCTCGCTGAGCTGCCAGTTCTTGTCGAAGAAGCCCGCGCAGAGGGCGCGGTTGGTCGGGATCTTCATGCGGTGCGGGCCGGGGGTCAGGTGGGTATCGCGTTCCTTCTGGTCGTCAAAGATGACAAAGTCGGGAATCAGGTCGTAGCGGTGCGCATCGGAGACGTATTCCCCCCAGAAGTACCCGCTGACCACGAGCACATACCGCTTCAGATTCAGCGGATTGGGGTATATCATCCACAGCCCCACGTTCTCCCCCTCAAAGCGCTTTCCCGCGGCCTCAAAGCCAGTGTCGTCAATTTTGATGGGCAGCCGGTCGGCAATCCGGGCAAGAACAGAATTGTCGCTCGGCCTGCCGAAGAGCATAAGATTCTTGCTTTCGATGTCCTCGGCTGTCACATCAGAGTCGGTCTTTACGGTCGGCTCGCCGTCCGCGAACGCTTTCCACTCCCGGACGAACCGGTTTGCCTTGCGCTCGTTCTCCTTGTCGCGCTCGTCCGGTCCGGCGGTCCCGTAGACGACGATGAAGGGCGTGTTGAAGGCATCACGCGCGGGTCCGCAGATTTCATGGGTCTTATGAAGGGCGCCGCCATCTCCATTCATCGGCTGCAGATGCAGTTTGCAGTCTGCGGGCAGGGCCTTCTCCTGCGTCTTGCCGTTAAGCGTGATGCTCACGCTTTCCCTCTGGCCCACCAACTCGGGCGGGAGGTCCAGCGTTAGTGCTGCGACGTTTTT
>JALGUK010000021.1 GCA_029820875.1 Candidatus Zipacnadia bacterium | reverse complement strand
TTTCACACGGCGGGGGGTCGTAGAACATAGGTATGCTCTTGTAGCCGTGAGTGTGAGTCTTGCCCATGAAGCCATAACCAACCATTCCAACACCGAGCTTGCGCATATGGTGAGGGTCTCCTTCCTCTTAGAACTGGCACAAAGCACACCAGCCGCTTGAGACTTCTCCATTACACGGCCGAGTCCCTTGTCCGCTTGGCTGGAAACAGCTCGAAGCTGGGCCTCAAGCATGCAATGCAATAATAGTAGTATTGACAATGAGACCAATTAAAGTGTATACTCAAGATTTGCGCGCACTTGTACGCGTGAAGCCTTGCTTAAACGTCGGTCGCGGAGAAGTAGCCGCGGCGGGGCAGAGTTTATGCCCTGCCCGATATTTGTTGCGTAGATTGAACCGTTATTTCTACCACACGGCCTGCAGGCCGAGTCAGTTATCTTGTCCCCGTGCTCGATCCGTGCAATGACCGGTGCAAAAGGCGCAACGGCGGAGAACAGGAGGGAGCCGCGCCGAATGATGACTTTGCGGCAGCAGGGTAAGACGGTCCGGGGTTCGGAAAAGATCGAAGACGCGATCGAGATGCCGAATCTCGTTGATGTGCAGCTTGAATCATACCGATGGTTCCTGGAGGAGGGACTACGGGAGCTGTTTCAGAACTTCTCTCAAATCGAGGACTACACGGGCAACCTGTCCCTGGAGTTTCTCGACTATGAGGTCGGCGAGCCTGCCGAGAGCGTGGAACATTGCCGGGAGTATGACAAGACCTACGAGGTTCCTATCAAGGCGAAGGTTCGCCTGGTCAACAAAGAGACGGGCGAGATAAAAGAGTCCGAAGTCTACATGGGAGAGATCCCCTGCATGACTGAAAAGGGGACCTTCCTCATAAACGGCGCGGAGCGGGTTGTCATCAGCCAGCTTGCCCGCTCTCCGGGTGTCTACTTTCGGGACACGATTGACGTCTCGGGCCGCACCCTACATTCCGCGCAGATTATCCCTAATGAGGGTGCCTGGGTGGAGCTGGATGTGGATCGCGAGAGCGTCATTTCGGTCAAGATCGGCCAGACGCGCAAGTTCCCGGTCACCACGTTGCTGAGGGCCTTAGACTACTTCGACGAGTCCTCTGGCCCGTCACGCACGCCCTGCAGCACCAATCCGCAGATTCTTAGTCTGTTCGGGGTGCAAGGAGTTATCCACAAGCCGACCGCGGCTGAGCTCGAAGGGGCGGTCGCGCTCCAGGACGTCAAGGACACCAGCAGCGAAAAGACCCTGGCTGAGGCGCTCAAGCCTATCTCGCACCAGGCAGCGTTAGCCATTGAGGACGCGAAGCTCAGTCATCTGGAGATAATTCGAACTGGCATGACGGTCACGCTGGAGAGTCCGTCGGCTGCAGATGTGCAGGGTGCGTTTGCGGCCGAGGATATCCGACGCTCGCCGTCGGGGAAGGTAATCGTCAAGGCGTTGCACAGGATTGACGCCGACAAAGCGGCATCCATAGAAAAAGCCCGCTTGGCCAAGGTCAAGGTGCTCTGGCCCCAGCCCCATATCATCGAAACGCTGGCCCACGACCCGGCGACCACAGCCGAGGAGGGGTTGCACAGCATTTACAGGAGGATGCGCCCGGGAGACCCTCCGACAACCGAGGGTGCAGAGTCTCTTCTGCGCTCCATTTTCCTCGATGTCAAGCGGTACGACCTGGGTCGGGTGGGACGTTACAAGCTCAACCGCAAGCTGGGCATTGACGTGCCCTCGGACAAGCGCACCCTCACCAAGAAAGACCTGATCGGCATCGTTCGGTATCTGCTCGAACTGGAGCACGGCATCGGCTCGGTGGACGACATTGACCATTTGCAGAACAAGCGCGTGCGTGCTGTCGGTGAGCTGCTTCAGGACCAGCTTCGAATCGGTTTTCTGCGCATGGAGCGCGTCGCACGGGAGCGGATGACGTCCTTGGAACCGGAGAAGGTCGTGGCAGGAGCTGTTATCAGTATCAAACCGATTACAGCCGCCGTAAAGAGCTTCTTCTGGAGCGGCCAACTCTCCCAATTCATGGACCAGATTAACCCTCTTGCGGAATTGGCTCACAAGCGGCGCCTGTCAGCCCTTGGGCCGGGTGGTCTCAGCAGGCAAAGTGCGAAACTGGAGGTACGAGACGTCCATCATTCCCACTATGGCCGCATCTGCCCGATTGAGACACCTGAAGGACCCAACATCGGATTAATCGGGTATCTGTCGGTTCACGCAAAGCTCGACGAATACGGCTTCATTCAGACGCCATATCGGAAGGTGGTTGATGGCAGGGTCACGGGTGAAGTCGAATACCTGACCGCCGACGAGGAAGAAGGTGCCAATATCGCACCGGCCGGCACGCCTACCGACGAGACTGGACGGCTGTTGGATGACCGTATCATCGTCCGTCGAGGCGCCAGCTTCCCCACTGTCCCGCCCGAGGACGTAGATTACATGGATGTATCGGCCAAGCAGGTATTCAGCGTGGCAACGTCACTGATACCTTTCCTCGAAAACGACGACCCCATCCGCGGCCTGATGGGTTCCAACATGCAGCGGCAGGCAGTACCGCTGCTGAGGACCGAGGCCCCGTTGGTCCAGACCGGTATGGAGGAGCGTGTGGCCCGGGACTCCGGAGCGTTGCTCTTGTCGCCGGTTGACGGCATTGTAGAGGAGGCCACTGCCCAGCAAGTTGTTGTCCGTGCTCCCGACGGGGAGCGTCACGTAATGAAGCTTCAAAACTTCGTTCGAACAAACATGGGCACCTGCATCAACCAAAGGCGAGTTGTCCGGGCCGGCGATAAGGTGCGCAAAGGCGACCTGCTTGCCGATGGCCCGAGCACAGCCAACGGAAGCCTCGCACTGGGCCGTAACCTCCTGGTGGCGTTCTTGCCCTGGGAGGGCTACAATTATGAAGATGCTATTCTCATCAGCCGGCGACTGGTCGAGGAGGACGTTCTTACCTCCATCCATATTGATTCTTTCGACATCGAGGCGCGCGACACGAAACTCGGCCCCGAGGAGATAACCCGCGAGGTGCCCAACGTGGGCGACGAGGCCCTCAAGGACCTGGATGAGCACGGCATCATCCGTCCGGGCGCCCGAGTGCGGGCTGAGGACATTCTCGTGGGTAAGGTGGCGCCGAAGGGCCAAAGCGAGCTGACGGCGGAGGAAAAGTTGGTGATTGCCATCTTCGGGAAGAAGGCCGAGGAGATGCGTGATGTCTCCCTCCGGCTGCCCCACGGCGAATCCGGCATCGTTGTTGGCACAAAGGTCTTTTCGCGCTACAAGTACCAGTGTGAGAACTGCGGTAAGATACACCACTTCGGGATTTCGGGACAGCACGAGGAGTGCGACGACTGTTTCGGCCGCTTGAAGCGGATTCCCGGCGATGAGCTCCAGCCGGGCGTCAACCAAATGGTGCGGGTCTACGTAGCTCAGAAGCGCAAGGTCATGGTAGGCGACAAGCTCTCGGGGCGGCATGGGAACAAGGGTGTCATCGCCAAGATTCTCCCCCGGGAGGATATGCCGTTTCTCGCCGATGGGACCCCGGTCGACATTGTTCTTAACCCTCTGGGCGTACCGTCTCGAATGAACATCGGGCAGATTCTTGAGACGCACCTTGGACTTGCAGCACACGAGTTCGATACGATTTACGTAGAGCCTATATTCGAGGGGGCCTCAGAGGACGAGGTAATGGCATTGCAAAGAGCCGTGGCGGCCAAGCAGAGCAAGGATGCGCTGGTCCGGTATGCCCAGTGTGAGTTGAACCGATTTGGGCCAATGGTTCACATCGAGGACGGCTTTGAGACCATCGAAGAGGTCCGGGATGCGATTGCCAAGCAGCTCAAGGAGTATTCCAAGGAGCAATTGACCCCTCTGGCCGAGTGGCTTGCAGTGGACCCGGGGGCCTGGGATAGAGCAACCGGAAAGCAAAAACCAGTGGAGCTTATCCTTGAGGCTGCGGAGAGAGACGCTCTTAGTCTCTCGCGGCTGGACCCTGAGTCGGGCAAGATATTGCTGTTTGACGGCCGGACAGGCGAGCCGTTCAACCAGCCGGTCACTGTGGGGCGCATGTATATGATGAAGCTGCTGCACCTGGTGGAGGATAAAATCCATGCGCGCTCGACCGGCCCTTATTCCCTTGTCACCCAGCAACCGCTCGGTGGAAAGGCCCAGTTCGGCGGCCAGCGCTTTGGCGAGATGGAGGTTTGGGCGCTTGAAGCCTATGGAGCCGCCCACAACCTCCAGGAAATCCTGACGATAAAGTCGGATGATGTAACCGGCCGGGTCAAGACCTACGAGTCCATCGTCAAAGGCGAAAACATCACTGAACCCGGCGTCCCCGAGTCTTTCAAAATCCTGATCCGAGAGCTGCGCAGCCTTGGACTTGACGTTGGCGTTGAAACTGAAGACGGTGTGCCTGTGGAGCTGAAGGACGACGATGACGATGAGGGCACGGGTATGTAGCGGGTGATTGCTTCCGCTACGGAACATCGCGCCATGCCACAATTCGTTTGCGTGATGCCACACAAGGGGTTGGCTGTTCGGTATCCCGCCGAAACCGAGGAGGAGACCATTCTTGGCCGAGAACACCCACTTTGATGTTGTCCGAATCGGGCTGGCATCCCCGGAGGAGATTCGCAGTTGGTCCGGAGGGGAAGTCAAAAAGCCCGAAACCATCAATTACCGCACATTCAAACCTGAGCGCGACGGCCTCTTCTGCGAGCGGATTTTCGGCCCGACCCGCGACTGGGAATGCCACTGCGGCAAGTACAAGAAAATCAAGTTCAAGGGCATCATCTGCGACCGCTGTGGTGTGGAGGTGACACGGGCGAAGGTCCGCAGAAGGAGAATGGGGCACATTGAACTGGCCTCACCTGTATGCCACATTTGGTACCGGAAGGGTGTGCCCAGCCCCATCAGTCTGCTTCTGGACCTGTCGTCGCGTCCCCTGGAAAAGGTCGTCTATTACGCATCTTACATTGTCACTTCCGTGGATCGGCAGGGCATTGAGCGCCGGATGGACGACATCGTACGAGCCGCCGAGGAAGAAAAGGCTGCAATCATCGCCGATCGCGAGACTGCGATTCACAAGCTCAGGGAACAGTTCGAGGAGGCGCAAAGGAAGCAGGCCGAAGATGCGCAAGCTGAGGCTGATGAGGCTTCGGCTGGACAGGAGTCCGAGGAGAAGGACGAGGAGATTGAAGCCGAAGCTGACCACAGCAACGACGATGAATATGACTTTGACAGCTTTGGCGAAGACTTGGACGAGGACTTCTTCACCGAAGCGCCCCCTATGACCGAGGAGGAACTCATCAAGCGGATTCAAGCGGAGGAGAACAGCGCAGCCGAGGCGCTGCAACGGATTGACGATGCCGTCGAGAAGCTGCAGGAAGTCACCAAGAAGCAGCTCATCAGCGAGATTGAGTATCGCAACATTGTCAACCTGCTCGAGGTATGCGAGGAGCGCCTGGACGGCAACTTCCGCGACCTGGTCCAGGCTGGGCTGGGGGCTGAGGCCATCCGCGATTTGCTCGCTGAGATAGACCTTGATGAGTTGTGTGCCGAACTGCGCAAGGAGATTACCGAAACAAGCGGCGCGCGGCGTTCACGGGCGATTAAGCGTTTGAAGGTCGCCGAGGCGTTCCGCAAGTCCAAGAATCGGCCCGAGTGGATGATACTCGAGGTCATTCCCGTCCTCCCGCCGGAGCTGAGGCCCATGGTCCAGCTCGACGGCGGCCGGTTCGCCACTTCCGACCTTAACGACTTGTACCGGCGCATCATCAATCGAAACAACCGGCTGAAGCGTATCATAGAGATTAAGGCGCCCGAGTCCATCATCAACCACGAGCGCCGGCTACTTCAAGAGGCCGTGGATGCGCTGATTGACAACAGCCGCCGGAGCCGACCGGTCACAGGGTCCAACAAGCGGCCGCTGAAGTCACTCAGCGATATGCTCAAGGGCAAGGAAGGACGGTTCCGCAAGAATCTCCTGGGCAAGCGTGTGGACTACTCCGGGCGGTCCGTAATCGTCGCCGGCCCAGAGCTTAAGCTGCACGAGTGCGGCCTGCCGCGGGAGATGGCGCTTGAGCTATTCAAGCCCTTTGTGATGAAGCGGCTCGTCGAGAAGGGGTTTACGACCAATATCAAGACCGCCAAGCGCATGGTGGACCGCCTCAAGCCCGAGGTCTGGGACGCTCTCGAGGAGGTCATCGGGGAACACCCGATTCTGTTGAACCGGGCGCCGACCCTGCACCGGCTCGGCATTCAGGCGTTCGAGCCCATACTCATCGAAGGGAAGGCGATTCAACTCCATCCGCTGGTATGCCATGCATTCAATGCGGACTTCGACGGCGACCAGATGGCGGTTCACGTGCCGCTGTCGGCTCATGCGCAGGCAGAAGCGCGTCTTTTGATGCTGTCATCGCACAACCTGTTCAAGCCTGCGGATAGCTCTCCGATTTGCGCGCCTCTTTATGATATCGTGCTCGGCTGCTACTATCTGACTCAGGAGCGCAAGGGCGCACGAGGGTCCGGGAGCATTTTTGCAAACGCCGATGACGCCGTTTTGGCCTACGAGCATGGCCGCGTGGACCTGCACGCTGATATCAAGGTCCGACTGCCGGTTATCGAGCTGTCAGCCACATCTGGGAAGAAGCAAGTTGAACTTGCCGAAATCGTGGCGAAAGACATCAGGCGCGCGTTTGCTCGTGCGTGGGAAGCGGATCGCAGGATTACGGGCACAATGGCACACATTGAGGTGGTTGGGAGTGAGGTGGAGATTCTCAGCAACAACGGGGCGTTGCCCGCTGAGGTGACTGAGGCGCTTGAAAAGGCGATCCGTTCGGCGATCGAACGAGGCGGACTACCTGAGGAAGTGTCAATAACGGCCGGTATCCGAAGGCGCCTTGTGGATACGACTGCAGGCCGCGTCATCATCAACCGCCTGATTCCATTGGACCTGCGCCGCCTGGACAGCGAACTGGGGAAGTCTGAGCTGGCGCAATTGAGCCAGGCATGTTTTGATGGATACGGCAGGGAACGCACCGTCCAACTTCTGGACGAGCTGAAGGAGATCGGCTTCAAGTTCGCTACGCGGGCAGGAATCAGCATCTCCTTGGCGGATACCGATATCCCGACAGACCGCGACGAGATTATCAGGAATGCCGAGCGGCAGGTTCAAGAGGCAAATGAACAGTTCAGGGCAGGTATTATCGCCGCCGGCGAGCGGACTCAGAAGATCGTAAGTCTGTGGGAGGAAGCCCGCGAAGCCGTAGCCGACTCGATTCTGGGCAACATTGACCGGTTCAACCCTATCTTCATGATGGCAAACTCCGGAGCCAGAGCCAGCCGGAGCCACATCAGTCAGATATCCGGAATGCGCGGCCTGATGGCCGACCCGTTTGGGCGGCTGATCGAAGACCTGCCCATCAAGTCCAACTTCCATGAGGGCCTTAACGTGCTCGAATACTTCGTTTCCACTCATGGAGCGCGCAAGGGACTTGCCGACACTGCTCTTCGGACGGCTGATGCAGGATATCTCACACGGCGGTTGGTTGACGTCGCTCAAGATGTCATCATCCGCGAGAGTGACTGCGGTACGACAAACGGCATTGACGTGACCGTCATGTACGAAGACGAGGTCAAGTGTCCTGTATGCGGAGAGGAAGACTATCACCGCAACGGCAAATGCCAGCATTGCGGTGCGCCGCTTCCGCCTTCGGATGCCAAGGTCCTCGAGACCTTGGCCGAGCGCATCACGGGCCGGGTGCTGGCCCAGCCGCTTGTTCATCCTGATACCGGCGAAATCATCGCTGAGGCTGGGACCATGGTGACGCAGGAAATCGCTCAAGCGGCCGAGGATGCCGGGCTTGTTCAGGCCCGAATCCGCTCACCGTTGACTTGCGAGCTGAAGCAGGGAATCTGCGCCAAGTGCTACGGGATGGATCTGGCGACACAGCGTCCGGTAGAGGAGGGCATGGCTGTCGGAATCATCGCCGCTCAGTCCATCGGTGAACCGGGCACGCAGCTTACGATGCGCACCTTCCATTACGGCGGCGTCGCCGGACAGTACCTGACCGGAGTAGCCGAGGTCAAAAGGAAGAAGCAAGAGGCGCTCCGCGGACTCCACGAGGACATTGACCGCGGTCTTGTTGCACTGGACGACACAACCGCTGAGAGGGAGCGGACGAAGGCCATTCAGCAGATGCTGAAAGTCCTCGAGGAACCCGTCCACGGCCTTCTGCGTGTTGTAGAGCTCTTCGAGGCCCGCAAGCCGAAGGGGCAGGCAATCGTCAGCGAGTCCGACGGGGTCGTCCACGCCGTCGAGGCCAAAGGACTCCGTACCGTAATCATTCACTCGAGGATGCCCCTTGCTGACCGCTCTGCCGTCAGAGGCCAATACGCGGCGGAAGACGTTAAAGCTCCCGGCAAACGCGGGGATGTCCTGGTGGAAGCCGGTGAAAAGCTGACCGAGAAGAAACTCGTCAAGCTGGAAGCCGCTGGCTTCGAGGATATCCTGGTCCGAAGGGCGTATCTTGTCCCGCATCGAGGGAGAATCTACGTGAAGCCGGGCCAGGAAGTGCACGCCGGCGACCGGCTCACCGACGGGCCGCTGGATCCGCAGAAAGTTGTCTCCATGAAGGGGATTCGCGGCGTGCAGGACTATCTGATGCGCGAGATCCAGAAGGTTTACAAGTCGCAGGGCGTGGATATCAACGACAAGCATGTCGAGATTATCATCCGCCAGATGCTTAAAAAGCGTCGCATCCTGGACCATGGCGATACAGACTTCCTGCCCGGCGAAGTGGTTGACCGGTTCGACTTCGAGGCTGAAAACCGGCGAGTAGCTGAGCTCGGCGGCCGTGAGGCGACGGCCGAATGGGTCCTGCTCGGCATCACTGAAGCCTCCTTGGCGACGGAGAGCTTTTTGTCTGCCGCGTCATTCCAGCGGACGACGCGTATCCTTGCCGAGGCGGCGACGGCAGGCAAGCGCGACCACCTGCTGGGCCTGAAGGAGAACGTGATCATCGGTCGACTTATCCCGGCAGGCAGTGGATTGCCGAAACATGCAAAAACATCCGTTCGTGTCGCGCCTGGAGTCGAACCGGTGCAGGAAGAAGAAGCTCCACCGGATGGCATGCCAAGCGCCGGCGATGTGGACGTGACCTGGGACGCTGAAGCATTGCTCGGCAGTGGGTCTGAGGCGACTGACACGACATCAAACGCTGACTGACGGCGAACCGTTTTGTGCAGGTCATGTGTCGGATCGAAGAAAAGTTAAAGAAAAGCTGCAGGAAAACGCAAAAAGCCTTGACAGTCAAGCGCGCCTTAGGTAAACTATGAGTTCCCTGCGTTTGCAGGAATCAGCCGTGTGGGAGGCCTGAGGGGCATCCCTTCTCACGCGGGCGAATGGCTGCCCCCATAAGAGAAGTCTTTGCATGGAGGGGGCGTTAGAGACGATATAACGGCAGCACTTAAAACCTTTGCGCCATGCTCGGGGTCTGGCCCGAAGTTATTGCAGCCCCCCCGTGCCGTGTGCGGGCGGGGCTGTTATTGCTGTAAGTTGCTGCGTTTGTCTCGGACCGCCGTATCGAAAAAGGGGAGTCGTTTATGCCAACTATCAGCCAACTCGTGCGCAAGGGGCGCAAGAAGACCCGTAAGAAGCCGAAGGCTCCGGCCCTGAAAATCAGCTTCAATTCGATAAAACGCCGGAGCAAGATCGGTGACGGAGCGCCCCAGCGCCGCGGAGTATGTACCCGCGTATGGGCCATCACGCCCAAGAAGCCTAACTCCGCTCTTCGCAAGGTCGCACGAGTGCGGTTGACTAACCGGCAGGAGGTCACTGCTTACATACCCGGCATCGGCCACAACCTCCAGGAACACTCAGTGGTCCTGGTACGTGGCGGCCGAGTCAAGGACCTCAACTCGGTCAAGTACCACATTATCCGTGGTGTCCTTGATGCCACGGGCACCGAGTCCCGGCGGACGTCGCGGTCCAAGTACGGGACCAAGAAGCCTAAGTAACGGCGTCCGCGCCGACCGGGAGCGGCGTCCAACCGATGCTCCTGGTGAGAGGTGAAACATTATGCCCAGAAAAGGTGCAGTGGATATTCGCGAGGTGCAGCCTGACCCCGTTTACGGGAGCGAGCTGGTGTCTCGGTTCATCAACAAGCTCATGAAGGGCGGCAAAAAAAGCATTGCCGAGAGAATTTTCTACGGCGCCCTTGAGCAGATTCACGAGCGTTCCGGGGCCAACCCTCTTGACGTATTCGAGCGGGCCCTACGCAATGTTATGCCCATCGTCGAAGTTCGAGGCCGCCGCGTGGGTGGCGCCACCTACCAGGTTCCCGTTGAAGTATCCGAACGCCGTCGCCTCTCCCTGGGAATCCGCTGGCTGATTCAGCACGCCCGGCAGCGGCCGGAGAAGGGTATGATCGCCCGTCTCTCAGCCGAGCTGATGGATGCGGCCAACAAGCAGGGCGGCGCGGTGCGGCGTCGCGAGGAAGTCCACCGGATGGCCGAAGCGAATAAGGCGTTCGCGCATTATCGTTGGTGAGGATATTTCATTTGAGTGTCGCAGTTGCACGACGTATGAAGGAATCGGCGATGTCTGAGCGACTTGCGCTCGACAAAACAAGGAACATTGGTCTGGCGGCTCACATCGACGCCGGGAAGACCACGACCACCGAACGGATCCTTTTCTATACCGGTCGGGTCCACCGGATGGGCGAGGTGGATGACGGCGCAGCCACTATGGACTGGATGGCGCAGGAGATGGAGCGCGGCATCACCATTACCTCGGCGGCCACAACTTGTCACTGGAAGGACCACCGGATCAACATCATTGACACCCCCGGGCACGTGGACTTCACCGTCGAAGTTGAGCGGTCCCTGCGCGTCCTTGACGGGGCTGTCGCAATTTTCGATGCCGTTGCCGGCGTGCAGCCGCAGTCGGAGACCGTTTGGCGACAGGCCGATCGGTACCATATCCCGCGGCTTGGCTTCGTCAACAAGATGGATAGGCCCGGCGCCAACTTTCACGAGGCATTGCATTCAATCCGCAGCCGACTGGGCGCACCGGGAGTCGCGATACAGTTGCCGATCGGTGCAGAGAACGGTTTCGAAGGCGTCGTTGACCTTATCCGCCGGCGGGCGATTATCTATCTGGATGATTTGGGGACGGTCAGCGAGGAACACGAGGTGCCCGAGGACATGCTGGAGTGGGTTGAGGCCTTCCGTGAGCACCTCGTGGTAACCCTTGGAGACCACGATGAGGAGATTGCCACCAAGTACATCCAGGGGGACGAGCTGACGGAGGAGGAAATCAAGGCGGCGCTGCGCCGCGCCACCGTCTCTTGTCAGGCCGTGCCGGTGCTGTGCGGAGCGGCTAAGAAAAACCGTGGAGTTCAGCCGCTGTTGGACGCCATTGTGGATTACCTCCCGTCGCCGCTGGATGTACCGCCGGTTGTCGGTGTTCGCCCTGGGAGCGACCAGGAGGAGGTCCGTCATGCGGATCCGTCGGAGCCGTTCACTGCTCTGGCATTCAAGATTGCCACGGATCCGTACAGCGGAAAGTTGTGCTATCTGCGCGTGTATTCCGGCGTCGTAAAAAAGGGAGGCAAGGTCTACAACTCCACCCGCGGCCAGCATGAACGCATCTCCCGGCTCTTGCGGATGCACGCGGCCAAGCGGGAAGATGTGGATGAGGCCGGCCCCGGCGATATCGTGGCCGTAGTGGGCTTGCAGAAAACGGCCACAGGTGACACACTTTGCACGCCCGCAAAACCTATTGTGCTCGAATCCATTGAGTTCCCGGAGCCGGTTATTGCAGCGGCCATTGAGCCTAAGACCAAGGCCGACGAAGAGAAGCTGGGCATCGCTTTGGAACGGCTCGTGGCTGAGGACCCGACATTTGAGACCAGGGTGGACCCGGAAACCGGCCAGACGCTCATCGCCGGCATGGGAGAGTTGCACCTTGAGATTATACAGGACCGCTTAGTGCGCGAGTTCAATGTCAATGTGAACATGGGGCGCCCGCGTGTGGCCTATAAAGAAACCATCACCCGGTCAGCGGTCGGGGAAGGGCGCTACGTCCGCCAGACTGGAGGCCACGGGCAATACGGCCACGTCATCCTGCAGATTGAGCCGATTGAGCCGGGCACGTGTCCGGAACACTTCGAATTTGAAACCGCAATCAGGGGAGGGCGAATCCCAAGCGAGTTCTTTTCAGCGATCGAAGCGGGGGCTAAAGAGGCGATGGAGAGCGGGGTATTGGCAGGCTACCCTATGGTGGATGTAAAGGCCACCCTGATTGATGGCAGCTACCACGAAGTGGACTCATCCGAGATAGCTTTCAAAATCGCGGCGTCCATGGCCTTCTGCGATGCGGCGAAGAAGGCCATCCCTATCCTGATGGAGCCTATTGTTCGCGTGGAAGTCGTTACGCCGGAAGAAAACCTGGGCGAAGTTACAAGTGACTTGAACGCAAAACGAGCGGAAATCGAGGAGCTCCTGCCAGGACCCGGCAAGACGCGTGTTGTTCATGCTCTTGTCCCGCTGGCCAGCATGTTTCAGTATTCGACGCTCCTACGCTCGTTAACACAGGGCCGGGCCAGTTACAGCATGGAACCATCCCATTATGTGCCCGTCCCACCCAGTATCGCAGACGAAATCGTACAGCGGGCAACCGGTCGTATGCGTATTGCACGGTAACAGATGTAACGGTCGCGCAGCGCCTGCCGTAGAGGTCAGGCACCCGGCGCGCAGTTTTCAATCCTGCGGAGGTCAGATCCACGATGGCGAGAGAGAAATTCGAGCGCAAGGGCAAGCCGCATGTAAATGTGGGGACGATAGGGCACGTAGACCACGGGAAGACGACGCTTACGGCGGCAA